>CALARR010000393.1 GCA_937889015.1 uncultured Planctomycetales bacterium
GGCAGGTTCAACCACAAAGGCACAACGACACGAAGGGACAGATAGAAGGCGGTTTTGGGCGGGCCCTCGCTGGGCTCGGCGCGGCTGAAAGCGGAGAGCTGAAAGCGGAAAGCGGAAAGCTTAGTGCCGAGATGAGACGAGGCGGCGGCGTGCTCTGGGCCTTTGGAGGTCGCAATTCGCGCGTGGCCGCGACGATTGGTTGGGGTTGCTGGGGACCTCTTGTGCCTGACGGCACACCGATAGCGAAGCTATCGGTGCCACCCGCGGAAAGCGGGTGGGGCAGGTTCAACCACAAAGGCACAACGACACGAAGGGACAGATAGAAGGCGGTTTTGGGCGGGCCCTCGCTGGGCTCGGCGCGGCGGAAAGCGGAAAGCGGAGAGCAGAAAGCCGCGCATCGCCTCCCCTCCGCCTCTCTGCCCCTTTGCCCCTCTGACCCTTTGTCCCTTGCCTGAAGGCGGAGGGGGGAAGACGCCTCGGGCCTGCTGGTCGATCACCGCTGCTACGACAGTTTTGGCCGGAGCATGGACCAGACCGACGCGGCCGTGGACTTCCTGTTCGGCTATGCCGGCCGGCCCTGGGACGCACAGACGGGTCTGTACGACAACCGTGCGCGGTGGTACGATCCGGCGGTGGGCCGTTTCCTGAGCGAAGACCCGTCCGGCTTCGCCGGCGGCCAGGACCTGAATCTTTACCGCTACGTGGGCAACAACCCCTGGACCAACACCGACCCCAGCGGGCTGTGCGACAACAGCATCAATGCGGCCGCGCAAAGCACGCTCAGCTACGGCTACTCGTCGGGCTACGCGTCGTCCACCGGCAGCAGCTACTTCCCCTCGCTGAGCTACGATGTGTTCTCGGGAGCATCGCAGAGTGCGCTGAGCGGCTACACCCTTTCGGACTCTAGTAGCCTTCCGAGCGTGAGTTCGGTGGGAACGTACAACATCGCCGCGCCAAATCCGGTAGCTGACGTCGCAGTTGTTGCGTGGAACGGCGCTTCCGCCTACGCAAGCGATATGCGGAACTACGGTTCCGCGTACCTCATTCCGCCATCGCGAGTGGACGCCGCAACGTTGCCGCAGGCCCAGATCGCGAATGCAGCCAGGAACGCGGAACTTTCGGTCTCTGTCTACGATGTTCATGAGCGCGGATATAGGGCGCCGGCCGGGTACCAGACAGTCGGGGCACCCGTGATGGACGGAACAACGGGCTTCAAAGCCCAACTGTACCAAGATACCACGACTAAGAAGTACGTCCTCGCATTCGCTGGCACGGATGACAGGCCCGACGTTGTTAATGACGTTCAACAAGCGACGATCTTCCGCGCAGCTCAGTATGACCAGGCTATAAGGCTGGCGGAACAATTGAAGAGGGTCCATGGATACAACCTCTCGTTCACGGGGCATTCTCTCGGGGGCGGCCTCGCGGCGGCAGCCGCAATGGCGACCCAATTGCAGGCCACGACGTTTAACCCCGCCGGGGTCAACCCTGATACACTACGCCGTAACAATGTCCCACTCTCGCGCATGAGCGACCAAAGCAACATTGCAGCCTTCGCTGTCCGAGGTGAGGCACTGACAACGGCGCAGGACTATCTTGTGCGAGGTCTACCGGTAACCAATGGGACGAAAGTGGCGATGCTCGATGCTGGCCCGTACTCGAATGACTCCGCTGAGCTACACCGTATGGGTGCGGTTCTCTTCGCATTGGACATGCTCATGTTGCGTTTCAACCCTTAGCTGTCGCCCTGGCGCGAGTAGCCGGCGAATTGGGATCGTTAATCGCGAACACGAAATGCTCACTCACCATTCAGCTCTGGCCGACTCGTGGACTATTGGCGTAATCCTGCTCGCAGTTGCAGCAGGTGGCTGCAATCCCAGCCCGACCGGCAACTCGCGGCTGAGTAGCGAGTTTTCCGACCCTCTCGTCGCGGCGCTGTGCGATGCGAGCCAGCGTGGTGACCTGGTCGAGATGGACCGGCTGGTTGCAGCGGGGGTTGATGTAAATGCGATAGGAACGAAGGGAACATCGCCGTTGACCTGCGCCTTAATGGCGAGGAATAAGCCTGCGTTCCAACGTCTCCTTGAGCACGGCGCTGATCCTAACAAGCATGAGAGCGACCAACCGAGCGTCACGCACCGTGCGGCCTACGTTCATGAGGATTCGTATTGGCTCGAAGCAGTTCTCAATCATGGCGGCGACCCTAACGTGAAAATCCGCCACGGAAAGTCGCACGTGCAACACTACAATGATAGGACCACCCCAGTCAATTGGGCTATTCTTGGGCATAATGACCGCAACGTCGAGTTGCTGATTCGCGCCGGCGCGGACCTAGACCACAAGGAGGGATTGCTGGGCGTCACGCCGCTGTTGGACGCCGCCAATGCTAATATGTATCAATCAGTCTATCTTATGCTTAAGGCCGGTGCCGACTACCGTGCAAGAGACGACGCGGGCCTCGAACTTGCGCATTACGCCGTGGACGATCAGCCACCTTTGGAGGGTGAGTCGCGTCGTTGGCAGGACAAGGTACTTGCGTTTCTTGCGCAGAAGGGGGTGGATGTCGAGGCGGCCCGAAAAGCGCAGGCGGCGAAGGGCATTAAGACCCGTGGTGTCGTGCCTGGGATGGGGGACTAAGGGCTCAGGCCGGGCGTAGGGATTAGTGTTGTGGGAGGGAATCGCGGGGGTAGAATCGCGGCATGACACGACCGTTGCGAATGGAATTCCCGGGGGCGTTGGATCACGTGATGTCGCGCGGCAACGAAAGGCGCCCCAATCGTGCGTGACGACGCGGATCGGGAGAAACGTCTCGATGGGCTGCGTCGCACCGTGGAAGTCTACGGCTGGCGTCTGCACGCTTTTGTGCTCATGACCCATCATGACCCCTTGTTTGTGGAGGCCCCCGAGGCGAACCTGTCGGCGGGAATGCAACACTACAACGGCAGTTACACGCGGGGTACTTCAATCGTCGGCATCGACGTTCGGGCCATCTGTTTCAGGGACGATTCCAAGGGCATCTCATTGAGGAGGAGGGCTGCGAGGAATTGCAGCGAACCGTTCAACGACTGGAACAAATGCTCGCTAATCTCTGATCCCGGCCTGACCACAGACAGAAAGCGGAAAGCGGGGGGGCGGGTTCAACCACAAAGGCACAACGACACGAAGGGACAGATAGAAAGTGGATTCGGCGGGCGTTGCTGGGCTCGGCACGGCTGAAAGCGGAAAGCGGAAAGGGGTGGGGGCGTCACGAAGCCGGAGCTTCGTGACGAGGTGAGAAGCTGAAAGCTTAGTGCCGAGATGAAACGAGGCGGCGGCCGCGTATTTGGGGCCTTTGACGGTCGAATTTGCGATTGGATGGGGTTGCTGGGCACCTCTTGTGCCTGACGGCACACCGATAGCAAAGCTATCGGTGCCACCCGCGGGAGCCGGCGTGCCTCGCTGCGCTCGGCGACGCCCTACAGGGCTCGCTTGTTCGTTGTCAGGCACGGGGTGCCTGACCTACCGGATCTTCAGCTTCCGAGGCGCACACGAGAAGAGGCGGAGGATCACGAAAGCGCGCGAGCACGAAAGGAGATGGCCGTTTCGTGTTTTGGACATTTCGTGGTCGATCGCGTTGGTATGGGCGCGTGAAGTGCTCGTCATTTCGCCTTCAAGCGTTTCACGCGGATGTTGCGGAACCAGACTTCGCTGTTCGGGTCGTGGGCCTGGAGGGCGAAGGTGCCCTGGTCGATGACACGCGTGAAGCTGCGGCCGGGCTGCTGTCCGGGCGGCTCGCTGTAGTCGACCAAACGCGTGCCATTGACGTAGGTCTCCACGCGTTTCCCCTTGACCACAATGTGCAACTCGAACCATTGGCCGTCATCTGCCGCGGCCGTGTTCACGTTGACCACATGGTAGAGGCTGCCGGTCTTGACCGGGTCGCGATAGGTATTGTTCACCTGGATCTCAAAGCCATACTTGGGCCAGCCGGTGTCCTGAAACCGGGTGTGGAAGTAGATGCCGCCATTGCTGCCCGGTTTCGTGAGGATTTCGGCCTTGAATTCAAAATCGACAAATGGCCGGCCCTCGACCTGCTGGCCCACGTAGAACAGATGGCTGCGCGGCTTGCCGTGGGCCACGATCGCCCCGTCTCGCACGCTCCAGCTCGCCTCGTTCTCGTTGGCCCTCCAACCGTCCAACGAGTGGCCGTCGAACAACTTCACCCATCCCGCGCCTCGATCACCCTTGAATTCCGCACACGGCGCGGAGCTCCCAAGTCCGCACGCCATCACCCAACCAACCGCCAGGAGCAATCGTGTTGCCATCGTATCCATCCGCGTTGGAATTCTTGAGATGTCACCTGATACGCAATCGCGTTGTCCTGACGAACTCGGCCAGGCCCGGCATCAGAAAGGGATTCGCAGGGCCTCGCACAAGAACCGCATGTAGGGCCGGGCGGCGGTGAAGGCCGCAGCCACTTCGTCCAGGAACCGCTTGCCCAGCACGTCGCGCTCGCTCAGCTCGCGCAAGCCGATGTGGTCGGTCCACTTCAAGTCCTCGATCAGCGGATGGTCGGCGGGGAAGCCGCGCGGCGGTCTCTTGAGCCGATCACCGACCAACTCGAAGAGCTGCCGGAAGGGGCTGGCCGTGCTGGCACGCCGCCAAACGCCGGGCCGCTCAACAATCGCCTGGCGAATGTGCGCTAGCGCGTCGCGCTCGGGACGCCAGCAACCGACGGCCAGGAAACACTCCCCGGGCTCGATGTGCACATAGAAACCCGGGGCGTGGACGTCCGGGCCCAGTTCGTGCCGGAACTGAATCCCGACGTTGGTCTTGTAGGGGCCCAGGCCATGCGTGAAACGCGCATCGCGGTAGACACGCATCAGCGACCCGCCAATGCGCTGGTCGCTGGCAACGAAGCTGGGAGAGATCTTCTTCAACCGCGGCCGGAAGGCGCGAATGAACGCCAGGCTTGGGGCCAGCACGTCCTGCTCGTAGCGGAGTTTGTTGGCCAGGAACCACGGCCGTTGGTTGTGGTCGGCCAGTTCCTCCAGGAATTCGAAGAGAGTCGGTTGAAAGCGCTGGAAGTCCATGGGAATGGCGCTCTTCGGCGGGCTGGCGTGGTCGCTGCGGCAGTGCGTCGGCCCTGCACCGTGCCAGGGCCGACGCACCGTAGGTGGTTGGCTCAGCGCACCTCGCGGATGAACTTCAGGCTCTGCGGGATCTGTTCCACAGCCGTGGGCGATTCGTCTTCAATGAAATAGTACTTGACCGCCGTCTTGGTCACCGCCTGGGCAAACGCGTGCCAATCGACCTGGCCGGAACCCAGGGCCACGTCGTTGGTCTTGTCGGTCTTGGCCGAGTGGTCGTTGGTGGGCACGCCCTTCTTCAGGTCTTTCAGGTGCACCAGCACGAAGCGGTCGGGGTACTTCTGCAGGAGTTTGGCCGGGTCCTGGCCCGGCAGGAAAGCCCACAGCACGTCGAGTTGGAACGAGACGTAGCGCGGGTCGGTCTTGGCGGCCAGCAGGTCGAACAGGGTGCCGTCGCCATGCGGCCGGAACTCGTAGCCGTGGTTGTGGTAGAAGAACTTCAAGCCGTGCTTGGAGAGGGCCTCTCCCGCGCGATTGAAGACTTCCGCCGCCTTCAGGCATTGGGCCTCGTCGAAGGGGGGCTTGTGGGCCAGCCATGCGCAGCCCACGTATTGAATCCCCAAGGCCTTGGCCTCTTGGGCCACGGCCTCGATGTCCTTGTCGAGGCGGTTGTAGGGGAAGTGGGCCGAAATCGGAATCAGGCCGCGCTGCGTCAACTCGGCGTTGAACTTGGCCGGCTCCAGGCCGTAGGTTCCGGCCAGTTCCACGTACTTGACGCCCCAGGACTTCACCAGGTCGAGCGTGGGACCGACCCCGTCCTTGGGGAACTTGTCGCGAAGGCTGTACAACTGCAAGCCCACATCGCGACAAGGCGGCAGGTTGCACGCCTGGTCCGCGCCGGCGGCCAGGTGGCTGAAGAGGCCCGACATTACCACAGCCGCAAAGGCTACACTCCGCATGGCTTCAATCTCCTATTGCGTAAATAATTAGAGCCGGTCCCATAATCTGTCAGCAACTCAGTTCTGCCGGGCCGCCCGACGCGGCTGGGGTGGTTCTGGGATAGGTCCTTAGTTCGATCGCAGCACGCGCCGCGCGTTGTCGCGAAATACCTTGGCCTGGACCTCGGCCGGCAGATCGAGCTGATCATAGAACTCGAACTGACCGACTTGCTGCTCCGGGGCCAGATAGTCCGTCCCGAACAACAGCCGGTCGGCGCGGCGCAAGACAAACTGGCGGCCAAAATCCGGATCGCGGCGGATGGCGTTCAGGCCGCTGCCGGCCGAAAGATCGCCGTACAGATTATCGTATTTGTCCATGAGGCGGTCGAGGGCCCCGCCGGGTTTCACCGGCCCTTTGGGGTAGCCGTTGAGCTCTTTGGCGTCGGCCACTTCCGAGATCGAGGACCAGAAGCCCGTGGCGTGGCCGATGAAGTTCGCGCCCGGGGCCTCGCGCAGGCAGCGTTCCAAACCCGGCAGGCCGGGCTGGTCGGTGTTGCGGACCGAATCCATGTGGAACAAAATGGGCAGTTTCAGTTCCGAGCAGGCCCGGAAGATCGCCAGGTTTTCGGGCGAATCGATCGGCCCGCCGCACTTGTGCTCGCCGAGCCCTTTGGCCCCTGCCTCGACGTACAGTTCCAGTTGCTCGCGGATAGCCTTGGGCGTCTTGACGTAGGTGCAGCGCGGATCGATGTCGCAGAAGGGGATCAGGCGGTCGCGGTGGCCTGCCGTCTGCTCCAGCACCCAGTCGTTGCTGATCGCGAAGTACCAACCTTCGGGCGAGATCAGCGGCAGAACCACAACCTGGGCCACCTGGCGCTGGTTCATCCACGCCAGCAATTGGTCGCGCGTGAGTCCCGCGCGCCGGCCAAAGGATTGGGTCAGATGCACATGGACGTCGACGTACTTGCCCGAAGGGAATGACGAGGCGGCGGCCATGACCGGTCCCGTCTGCCCGATCACGCGCGCGGCGCCCACGGCTGCTGCCGCACCTATCAGGCCGCGGCCGAACTCGCGCCGCGAGAGGAGGTGAACCGAATCCTTGCGCATGATGATCTCCACGTGCTAGCGGAACTGGTCGGATCAGGTCTTGCCGGATACGGCCGGGGCCGCACCACGTCTCTTTGCTTGGCTCAAGTGAACTTCGTCACTCCCGGCATGGCCACGGGTGGCTCGGGCAGGGCCACGTCCCAGGCATACTTTGGCGGGCTGAGGTCTTCCTTACTCGCCATGGCTTGCTCCCAGGTGAGGCTCTTTCCGGTGTAGGCCGACATGCGCGCCAGAATGCCCATCATCGTGCTCTTGGCCATGTAGTCGCCATTGTTGATGATCTGGCCCTTGCGCAGGGCGGCGTACATGGCGTCGTGTTCCAGTTGATGCATGGCGGTGGCCCGGCCCTCGCGCTTCCAGGGGTTGGCCCCGGTGATTGTGTATTTCATCATGTCGCACGTGCCCTTGGCGCCCTTGGCCAGGTCCAGGCGCACCCCTTCGGTGCCCGTCTGGTGCCGCGTGCCGGCGTAGAGTTTCACGCCGTTGGCGTATTCGAAGATGGCGTTGAAGTGGTCGTAGATGTGGCCGAACATGGGCTCGATGCGCGTCTGCCGGCCGCCGGTGGCCACGCACTTCACCGGGTATTCGTCGTGCATCAGCCAGGCCATCTTGTCGAGTTCGTGCACGAACTGTTCGACGACAAAGTCGCCGCTGAGCCAGGTGTAGTAGTACCAATTGCGCATCTGATAGTACATGTCGGTCATGCCCGGCTCGCGCTGGAACCGCTTGCCGCTGCCCTGGCCGTAGCGCGTGGTCTCCAGGGTCACGATGTCGCCGATCGCTCCCTCGTGCAGCTTGCGGATCGTCTCCTGCATGCCCGTCTCGTACCGCCAGCACAGCCCGGAAACGACCATCAAGTTCTTCTTCTTCGCTTCCTCGCACGTGGCCAGCACCGAGCGGACGCCCGGCGCGTCGACGGCTACGGGCTTTTCGGCGAACACGTGCTTGCCGGCGTCGATGGCGGCCTTGAGCGAGATGGGGCGGAAGTGCGGCGGCTCAGCCAGAAGCACGATGTCGACGCCGCTGGCCAGCACCTTCTTGTAGGCGTCGAAGCCGGCGAACTGGTGCTCGGCGTCGACCGTCACGCGATCGGCCACGGGCGACTTCTGCATTCCGTTCAGGCTGAACTCGATGCGGTCGGCGAACGCGTCGCCCATGGCGACCAGGCGCGTGTTGGGATCGGCGGTCAAGGCTTGGACGGCCGCCCCGGTGCCGCGTCCACCGCAGCCGATCAGGCCCAGTTTCAACACGTCGCTGCCGGCAGCATGTACGCTTCGGGCGAGGCCTGTGGCCAGCGTGCCGGCGACCACTGCCGTGGAGGACCTTTGGAGGAAGTCGCGACGCGTGGCAGGAGCGAGGGCAGGGGCGGAAGCGTTGCGGGGCATGGAACGGCTCCACGGAAAGAGAAAGGGGTCTGGCAGGGTCGCATGCCCCTGATTATAGCCCACCCCGATTGGGTACTGTCAAGCAGGAATGCCTGGAGGTTCGGCCGGCAATCCCGGCAGGGCCGAAAGCGAGTCATCCTGCGCGAAACGAGGAATGTCGTGCGTCGCAGGGGTCGGTGGGATTCGTCGCGCCGCTCAGGCCAACTTGGCGCGGACCCTCCCGCAAATGGAGACTCAACCGGCCTGGCAGAGATGGAGCGCGATCGGTGGTTGTCGCTCAGGCTCTGATCCGGAACCGGCTCGGCCGCGTGGCCGGGATCAGGGGTCTGTTCCCCAGGGCACGTGCATCATGATTCCGTCTCGATTGCCGAAGTCCGTTCGCGCCCCCTGGCAGAAGACGCAGTAGGTCCGGACTTCGCGCGCCCCCTGCTGCCGAACCCACTCGAGAGCCGCTTCCATCGACCTGCCCGTGCGAATCTGATCGTCGACCAGAAGAACCGCTTGTCCTTGCAGGTCCGGAATCGGCTCGTGCCCAACGAGAGTTGGGGTCGAGCGGCAGCGCAACAGAACGGGCAACACGGCGCTGCCCAGGATCGGAGCATAGTGCGAAACCCGGACGTAGTGGACCGACTCGACTGCGAGGCAACGGGCCACGAACCTGGCGATGAAGGCCCCGCCGCTCTTGATGCCGACAATCGTTTCAGGTTGGAAACCGGAACTCCGAATTCCGTCACAGTCTTCGCGAATCAGGGACTCGATTTCCTTCCAGGAGTACGGCTTGCGATACTGCCAGTAGCTGGACGAGGACACCAGATCCAAAAGCGAGAAGAGGCACGTATCCAAGACGCGAAGCCGGCCGGGGCGGCGGTCTCGCTTGCGCAACAACTCTGGCACGAGTGTCTTGTCGAACCATTCGGGCAAGTCGGCCGGCTCGGGACGTGCGCGAAGTTCGAAGTGGGGGCGAGGGACCCCAGCGCTTTGCCTGCGGAGACCGACGCGACTCAAAATTTGCGGGATCGTGCTCATCAGTCGCCCCTTGCCGTGGCAAGAACCATCGGATCTTGTTGGGGCACGTCATCGGCGATCTGCCGCCAGAACTCTTGAACCACGGGACGTCGATACAGGAATCGGTCCACGTGGGGCCTTCGCTTGGCGAGCCACTGCTGAGCTTCCTCGGGAGACATCCCGCGTTGCTTCACCAGCCAACACAGGACAATCGTCGCGCTGCGTCCACGGCCGGCCTTGCAGTGCACGTAGACGGCGCCTCCGGCCGCGCGATGGCGTGCGATGAACGCGACTGCCTGCTGCACGTCGTGAAGCGACGGCGCGTGGTAGTCGGCCACCGGGATTCGGAGTTGCTCGATGCCGAGTCTGGCGTAAGCGGCCACTGGACCCCGGTATTCAAGGCAGGTATTGACGGCGGCGCGCACGCCCAAGTGGTGCAGGCGCTCGGCATGGTGTGCGAACGGCAGGGCACCGAGGTAGAGTCGATCGTCGACCTTGTCCCACCAGCGCCGCTGCGGCAACACCGCGGCGAGGGCCATCTCGCTCAGGAGGCTGGGAACGAACGACCAGCGGATCAGCCGCAACTTGACCGCTTGCGCGCAACCCATCAAAACGCCTTTCCCACGCCCCGCGCCTATTGCCCCTCAGACAAGCAATTCAATCAGGGCGACCAACGGCAGGCCGGTTTCATGCGGCAAACGTCACCAGCACGGTGTCTCACGCTCTATTGGGTCCTGCATAGCGAATGAACCGAGGGCGACCATCGGGAGCCCGGTTTTCCCGGCCTTCCGTTGGTCGGCCGGGGCCATTAACAATGCAGAGATCAATAAACAGCAAAAAAGTCCGACTTCTCATTACTTTCGGATCGGCCAGTACATCTTCGGCCATGAGATTATTCCCCTGAGTGCCCTGCCCGCAGTACCGGTTGGGGGGGTGACTGGGAGGCGTTCCGGGGCGCCTTTGCCCAGGATGACGCGTGGCGTCTGCAGAGCCGGTGCGTGGCGCACGGAGAGGTGGGCGGCAACCTTGCGTTGCCGAGAGCTCGATGGGCGAGAAGACGCCGATGACCGCACGCGACGTGGCGGCCCGTCACTCAACGGGGCGAGGCGGCGTTGGTCTGCCACCAGGCAGATGGTCGCCAGGGAAGGACCGCTGCAGCGTCTCCAATTGCTCGGAAATCGCCAACAGGCTCACCTGGATCTGGCGGAGCGTGGCCCGGCGCGTGGCCATGATGAGGAGAACCGTGCAGAAAGCCGCTGCCAGCATGACCGCCAACAACACCGAGATCCCCGTGATGATCACTACGTCGACAATGAAGAGTGTATAGCCGAGCACAGCCGCGAACCGTTCGGTCGTAGCCGCCGAATTCGGCCTGGATTGTTCTCCTGGTTCGGCAAGTTGCTGCTCCAACGCCAACACATCTCTGTGGCACTTGTCCATAGGGGGCAGGATCTTGATGTAGCATACTCAAACCACCCAAACTCCTTGCCTGGAAGCCTGGCCGCGGAGGGGCCCTTGTCCGCCAATTCCTTCACGGCCGCTGCGGTAAACGGCTCTTGGGTCTTGGTCACGAACTTCGGATAGACCGGCTTGCGATCCGTGTCGGGTGGATTGGGTACGATGCGAAATTCGATCCGGAAGGCGTCGGCTTGGAGGTCTATGTCCCCAGACGGTGAGGGCTTTGACGGAAGACGAGCACTCTCAGGCGTGGGCGTGGGAGCCGCGGCAGGAGTTGTCCGTGCCGGCGGGGCAGGGGGCCTCTCCTGAAGGAAGTCACGCAGCGGTTTGGACGGTGGGGCATTGCGCAGCATCCAATTGCGCCAGCCTTGGGCGGTTCGCGCGAAGAACAGTACGAGGTACTGGCCACCAAGTTCCTCGGCCCCTGTACACTTCACGACCGCCCACTCGCCCTCGACAAGGGACTCGGCCGGCCAGAGGCGCAACGGCTTTCCTGTCTTATGCAGATGCCGTTCGCGGATCTCCAGGGCGAACTGGGGCAGGGCTTCGTGCCAGGCGGGCAGTTGGTCGGTGGCCAATCGCTGGAGTGCGGCTTCGTCCTTGTCGCGAATCGCCGCCAGCAGGGCGATGGCCTGGTCCTCGACAAGGACCTGATCGCGACTGGGCACCGGATGGGTATCGAGCTTCTTCAATTGCACCTGGATGGGTGTTGGCTCGCCGCTCTTTGGACGAAACTCGGCGATGAGCAGTGCCCCATCGGGGCCTGGCGCGGGAGTGCCTACGTGAAAAACGATCTGGCCCGCAACGTCCCGCATCGGGCCGAGCTTCGTGTGGGTGCTCCTTAGCAGTTCCTTGCCGGTCGTGTCCGTCACTAGGACGGTGAGCGTGCCCCAGTGTGCCTCGCTTTGGATTGAGGCGGTGAAGGGAAATGGGCTAAGCACGCAGGCCAGGTGCGATTTGTCGCCGATCCTGAGAATCCACTGTGTTTCACGCGAGCCTTGGCCTTCGATCTGGGCTCTGTTTGACGAGACCACCACGCGCTGGATGCGTGGGCCGCTGCCGGCGGTCGGTGCAGGCTCGGGTTCGTGCTTGCTTGCCGCGCTGCTAAGCCCGAAACCTCGCGTATTCAGAATCACCCGGCCGAGGATCGCCTCGGGCGCGATGTGGCGCGGTGGCTGGTTCACCCGTTCGATAGGCAGCAGACCGTTCTCGTCCCGGCCGGTGTGGCCGATCCGGCCGAGGTTGAACACGTCGTTCTGGCGATAAACGACGATGTCGCCGGGCCGATAGGTACTGGTCAGCTTATAGACGAGCACGTAACTGCCTTTGGGGACCTCAGGGCTCGCGGAGTCGTTCACGGCCCAATAAACCGAAATGACGAACTGGCGCAGCAGCAGGGCCACAATCACACCAACCAGCAGGGATCTTACGATGTCTCGCATGCGCGACCGGTGGTGGTCGATGCGGCTCCGTCCAAACGCCGCACGCACGTTGGGCTGACTCAACACCACCAACGACCAGATGCCGATCGGCAGTCCGATGATGTTGCCGGGCGAGATCATCATGGCCAGGACGCTGCCGGCGATGGCCCAGCCGTAACCTTGGAGGCTTTTCATTTTGATCGCGGCGAAGATCATCAGGCTGCTGACGGCCAGGATTGCCAGCAGGACCCCGGTCGCCGTGCCGGAGGCGAAAGAAGGGATCGCCTCTATGGAAGCGCGCGAAGCAAGCCACAGCAGAATGAGGATCAGCAGCGGCACCAACGTCCAATTGAGGATGCCCGTGGCCAGCAGCCCGATCGCCGGCCCACGGATCTGGATCCGCGCCTGCTCGATCGCGGCCTCAGGCAGGCGCGCGTCGGCTGGCGGTATGGCCGGTGGATTGCCGGCAAGCGGACTGGAGGCGATCGTCTCCACTTCGATCTTGACCTGGCTCGCTTGCTGATAGCGCAACTCAGGTTGGCGCTCCAACGTGCGCAACACGACCTCGTCCAGCCGCACGTCGACCGCCACGCGCTGGGAGGGGGGCGCGAATCGCCCCATGGGCAGTTCGCCGGTGAGCATCTGATAGAACACCACGCCCAGCGAATAGATGTCGGCGCGATGGTCGACTGCCTGCGGGTGCTCGATCTGCTCCGGGGCCATGTACTGCGGCGTGCCCATCACCTGGCCGGTGCCCGTCAGCGAGACGTCTGGCAGCGGCCGGCCGACCAGTTTGGCCAGGCCGAAGTCGGCGATCTTCACCCGGCCGCGCTTGTCGACCAGGATGTTTGCCGGCTTGATGTCGCGATGCACCACGCCATTGTCGTGCGCATACTGCAGGGCTTCGCAGATCTGCGGCACGACTGCCAAGGCCTCCGGCGCGGAGAGCTTGCCGGCCTGGAGCACTTCCTGGAGTGTCGATCCATCGACGTACTCCATGAGAAAGTAGTAGAGCGGGCCGTCGGCCTGCCAGGCTGCCCCCGGCTGGTTCTCGGAGACTGGCGATTGAGGCGTGGTCTGGCCGAAATCATACACCGCCACGATGTGCGGATGGTTGAGCAGGGCCATCGCGCGTGCCTCGCGCGCAAAGCGTTCGGCGAATGCCTCATCGCGCGCGATCTGCGGCTGCAGGATCTTCAGGGCCACGAAGCGATCCAGTCGCTTCTGCCTTGCCAGGTAGACCATGCCCATCCCGCCCCGACCCAGGAATCGCACGATTTCCAGGTCCGGAAAGTGCCGGGCCAGATCGGCAGGACTGGGCGGGACGAAGACCTCGGCGGTTGCTGCCGAAGTGCCAGAGCCGGCGGCCTGGCTGCCCAGGCCGATCTCCATAAGACAGCTCGGACAGAGCCCTTGTGGGGCGTCGGCTGCCAACTCTGCTCCGCACGCCGTGCAGTAAGCGTTCTCGGTCATGGTCCCGATTCCTTGATGGGCTGCTTTCCTGCTGTAGAAAGAAGCAAACCGGGCCAAAGGTTACACGGCCCTTCGCCGTGAGTATTGACGGGGACAGGTCTCGACGACGCAACTACAGGCAGCCCAAGAGGTAACGAATCTCCTCGTCGATCAAGGACGGGTCGTCGACCGTGTGGGCGATTTGGTCGCGCAGCAACTGCCGATAGCGACGGCGGAGGCGATGTACGGCCACCTTCACCGCCCCGGCCGACTGGCCCAGGCGCACACCCACCTCGGCATAGGTTCCGCCGCCATCGCCTGTCAGGAAGACCTTCAGGGCTGCGAACCATTCGGCCTTGCCCTCAGCCCCCATCTCCCTCTCCAGCCGCGCCAGCACTTGCTCCAGGACCGTCAAGGCCCAGCGACGTTCGAAGAGCCGTTCGGGCGTCAGTTCGTCGGCCGGCTCCAGGTCGTAGCGACGGTCGGCCTGGGCCGCATCCAGGGCAATCGGCCGTTGTCCGCCGCCACGCTTCTGCGCACGGGCGCGATCGAACGCATTGGCCAGGAAGTGCTGCACCGAAGCCAGCAGAAACGAGCGGAAGCGGCCCTTGTCGGGCGAAACCTGGGCCAGCGAGTGCGTGGCCAGCAGTTGCAGAAAGAACTCCTGCGTCAGATCTTCGGCCTCATGCGCCGTATGACCCCGACGACGAATGAAGGCATACAGCGGGTACCAGTAGAGGCCGCACAACTCGGCTAAGGCCGCCGTCGCACGCGGGGTGGGGGCTTCTCGAGCGGCCGACAGAATCAGCGTCCAACGCGTGGTTGCGAACTGGGCGTCGCTCGATGGTCCGCCAGCCGTGGGCGACATGCAGGCCCTCCGCGCTGAGTTCTACTGGCGATCGATCAACAGCACAATCAACCGCTTGGGACCGTGCACGCCCAGGATCAGGATCTTCTCAATGTCCGAGGTCCGGCTGGGGCCGGTGATCAGGACGAACTCTCCGCGCGTCTGCGGATCGGCCGCACGCTGGGCAATCGGCTCCCAGGCCGCCGGAAGATGCTCGGCCAGGCGGTCGGCAAACCCGACCACCACGCAGGCCGGCGGCAAGTAGCACAGCAGCCGATCCTGGGCCGTTGGGCAAGCGATCACCGAGGTGCCGGTGTCGGCCAGCAGCCGATCGGCCACGATCAGCGAGGCAGGCAGATCGGCCATGCCGGTTGGCGTCCAGTCGGGCTGCGCCCAGGCGATTTGGGGGGCGCCCGGTCCCTCGACCAGTTTGCGGCACTCGGGCCGGTCCATGGCGGCCAGTTGGGACCAACCCGACTTCGCAGCCAGTTCGGCCAGTTTGGCGCGCGCATCGTCGGTGTCGGCGCAGCGGATCACCTCGCCGGCGACGGTTGTCAGTTCTTGAGTGAACCGCTCCGCCATGTCGGCGACCGAGGGTTGCAGACGGGGCCACACTTCGCTTACGGGCGGAAGCGCCGCCGCCGGTCCGCCTGCAAGCAAGGAACGAATACGCCCCAGTATCACATCGCGGCTGCTCATGACTCAGTACCTATCGCGAAATGCACGTGGAATTGCTCAAAGACTCGGGATCCACCACGAAAGACGCGAAACACACGAAAGACAGGCAGGACATCCGTTAGCCGCCCTCGTCCGCGGTCGGGTCACCGGTCTTTCCTGGTTGCCGACTGTTTTGTGGTTTCTTCCCCATGTTTTCTCCACCAAGCGCGGAAGGACGGGCCGGGGAGTTCGGGCAGTTCCCGGCCGCGGGTCCAGGCGCCCAACTTGCCGAAGTGCAGCGCGCGCGGCAGCCAGGGAATGAACCGCACGCCTGTGCGCACGGCCCACATCGTGAGGCGATAGCGAAGAGGGCCTCCCATGGCGATCGACCACGCGGTCCAGATCAGGCGTTCGCTGAGCGAATTCATCGGCGAGCGCTCGTTTACCGCCCGGTGTCGCAGGTGGACAAGCTGGTGCGGGATGTCGATCTTCATCGGGCACACCTCGGCGCACGCCCCGCACAGCGACGAGGCGAAGGGCAATTTGGCGGCCTTATCCATGCCCATCAGGTGCGGTGTGATGATCGAACCGATCGGGCCGGGATAGATCCAGCCATAGGCCCAGCCGCCCACGCGGCGATACACCGGACAGGCGTTCAGGCAGGCCCCGCAGCGGATGCAGAACAGCGCACTGCGCGCGGCCGGATCCTCCAGCACGTTGCTCCGGCCGTTGTCGATGATGATCACGTAGAGCTTGCGGCCTGGCGTGGCCCCTTGGAACAGGTGCGTGTAGGTCGTCAGTTTTTGGCCGGTGCCGCTGCGTGCCAGGAGGTTGAAGAACAGGGGCAGGTCGGCCATGCGCGGGATGACCTTCTCGATGCCCATCAACACCACGTGGATGGGCGGGGCCGAGGTGGACAATCCCGCATTGCCCTCGTTCTCCACGACCACCACCGTGCCCGTGTCGGCGGCGGCGAAATTCGCGCCGGACATGCCCATGTCGGCCTGAATGAAGTCCTGGCGCAGGTGCTTGCGTGCGATGCCGGTGAGGGCCTGGTGCTCGGCCGTATAGGGCTCTTTTAATTTGTCCTGGAACAGGTGGCCCACATCGTCGGCCGAGAGGTGCAGGGCTGGGGTCACGATATGCACCGGGCGCTGGTCGAGCAATTGCACCAGGTACTCGCCGAGGTCGGTCTCGACGGCGCGGATGTTCTCGGCGGCCAGTTTGTGGTTCAGCTCCATCTCTTCGCTGACCATCGACTTGGACTTGACCACCGTCTTGACGTTGTTCTGCTTGGCGATGTCGATTACGAACCGATTGGCCTCGGCCGCATCTTTGGCCCAGAGCACGGTCGCCCCGCGGGCCGTGATGTTCTGCTCGAACTGCACCAGCAGCTTGTCGAGATGGGCGATGGCATAGGCCTTGATCTGGTGGGCGCGCTCGCGCCAGTCCTGCCAAGGGGGAATGGCGGCGGCAATCTGCCGATTGTGCTTGCTGGAGCGTTCGGTCGCCTGACCGAGGGCCTTGGACCCGGTTGGCTCGTACAGCCCCGCGTTCAGTTCCTTCAGGAACGGAGCGCCTTCCAACGAAGCGGATTCGTGCGACATGGTTGCTTCAATGACCCGACTATGGGATAGGAGAGTCGTGTTCCATCCTTGGTCAGCCCCGTCCTCAACTCGAGGTCTGGCTGTCCAGTAGTTCCGCGATGTGCAGGGTGCGGATGTGCTGCGTTTCCGGCTTGCGACGGAGAATGCCGCCGATGTGCATCAGGCAACTGATGTCCACGCTGGCCACGACGTCGGCCCCGGTGCTGGCAATGTTGGCCGCCTTGGTCTGGCCCATGGCCAGCGAGGTGCCGGGCATCTTCACGCTGAACGTTCCGCCAAAGCCGCAGCACTCTTCCACGTTGGGAATCTCGACGTAGTCCAGGCCGCGGATCTTCTCCAGCAAGCGCAGCGGCTGCTCCACCACGCCCAGTTCGCGCCGCGTGTGGCAGCCGTTGTGGAAGGCCACCTTGTGCGGAAAGCTGGCGCCCACGTCGGTGACTCCCAGGGCCTCGACAAGGAACTCCGTCAACTCGAACACGCGCCGACCCACTTCCACGATCTGCGGATCGGGATCCACGTGGCCGAAAAAGACCCGGCACATGGCCGTGCACGATCCGGAGGGCGAGACGATCCACTTGTACGGCCGGAACGTGTCGCAGAAGTGGTGTACGACGCGCTTGGCCTCTTCCCAATACCCCGAGTTGAAGGCCGGCTGGCCGCAACAGGTTTGCTGGTCGGGGAAGACGACGGGAATCCCCTGCCGGGTCAGGATACGGGCCGTGGCCTGGGCAATCGAGGGATAGAACTGGTCAATGTAACAGGGAATGAACAGGGCTACCGGCTCGCCGGCCTGATAGCGGGGGTATTCCCACTCCGGTGGCGAATGCTGCTTCAACTGGATCATGGTCGCGAGCTACTCTCAATCAAGGATGGTTCCGTCGAGGGGGTCGCTCCAGCCCCGATACCCTCCGTTATACGGCCAACGACTCCCTCGCGCCTAGTGGCCGACGCGCTTTCTTTGTCGGGTGCCACGGGTGGCTCTCACCAGAACTCCCGGTTATGGTGGTCGCCACTGGTGCCGCGCGCGGTGCGTGCCGCAACCTCTGGCTGAAGCGGAAGTGGCACGGTCCTGACGCCGTCAATGCGGTGCGCAAGAGGCCTGCGCTGGCCGATCCGCGGGGAAGGCCGCGCGAACAATCCCGCGCAATGCTCAGCAGGGCAGCGCGATCACTTGGCCTTCTTCGTGGCCGGCGCTGGCGTCTTCTCGCGCCCGCCGGTGCCCTTGCTCACGAGTTGGCGCAGGCGCACGCTGGGTGCGTCGGCCTTGCCGGCCAAGACGTCTTCCTCGCGGAACGAGGCCAGCAGGATCAGGCGTTCGCCTGTGCGGTCGAAATCGTAGATGATCCGGATCAGACCGTTCTTGTCCTGCTGGCCGTCGGGATAGGAGACCTTCGTACGTTCGTCCAGCAGCAAGCCGCCCAGCCAGGTTGCTCCGTCGTCCTTGGACACATAGGCCATCAGATGCGACCGCCCGGTCTTCTCCAGCAACGGGCCGTGCTTGACCAGCAACAGGTTGCCCGACGCCAGGCGGCTGATGAAGAATCGCGCCGAAGGGTGCTGCAGCTTGGAGGGCTGCAGGTCGGGCCAGGTCCGGCCTCCGTCCTTGGAAACGCTCTCGGCAATGCCGGACTTCGTGCGTGACAGCAGCCAGATCGAGCGATCCCGTCGCTCGATGAACATGTGCTCGTCAAAGCAGCGGTCCGCCGGCGGCATGGTGGCGCCGCCGCGGATGGTCCAGGTCTTGCCCCCATCCGTGGAAACCACCATCTTGGAACTCTGTTCTGTGCGCCAGGTGCAGACCGGCAGGGCCCACTCGCCCCCGGAAAGCACGATCGGCTTGCACATCATCACGCCGGTGGCGATGCGTACAGGTTTCTCCCAAGCCGACTGCGCGGAGGTGGGATCGGTCAGCACGATCATCCACAGGCCGTCGGTGGCGAAATCCCTTTCCACTCGGTCCGTCCAGGTCCAGCGCAGTTTCCCGTCTGGAGAGATCCACAACTCCGGGTCGAAGGTCCGCCGCGGGCCGTCGCCGTCGGGGTCCACGACCAGGATCTCTTTCCAGGTCTTGCCGTCATCGCCACTGGTGCTCAGCACGACATAGTTGTTGCGATCCTCTCCCGGCGTGACCCCGGCGTACCAGGTGGCCCACAGCCGGCCGTTGGCGGCCACCGCCACGCTGGGGATGCCCGTGAAGGCCCGGTTCGTCACGGCCTGCAGGGCCTGCGGCGGTCCCACGTACTGCGGCGCGTCGGCGGGAGCCGTCTGGCCGCTTGCGGTGCCGGTGGTCAACAGCATCAGGGCCAACATACCGGTCAAGGTTGCAGTTTTCACGCGAGCTTCTCCTCTGGGCGGGTGCCAACGGGAATGGTTCGGCGGATCGCGCAGTGCCCCGGAATGTGCCGCAAGGGCAGGGCGGAAATCCGGACAGGTGCATGCGAGCCATGATAGCACGGCGCGCATGGCCGCGGGAACCCAGTCCCGAGATTTTTTCATCCAGGGGCGGCGGGGCCTACTTCGCGGCCGCACTCAGTCGCACCAGCACCACGCCGTGGACCGGTACTTGGGCTTCAAAATGGCCGTCAAACGTGCCCAGGTCCTTCTGTCGCCACAGGTCGCGGACCTGCTGCTTGCCTTGCACGCCCAGCGTGCCCCAGTCCACGGAGACCTTGGCCGGCTGCGCGGTCGGGTTGAACAGGCCGGCGGCCAGCGTGCCGTCTTCCATCTTCTTGCAGAGGACCTCACCCGCGCCGGACAACTCCACACGCCGTGCCTGATGGCCCAAGGGGTCCTGGTTCACTTCCAGCACCTCGTCGTTGGACAGAAGCGACAGCGTGAACGGGTCGAGCGTCTCGATCGGCGTGCCGATGATCATCGGCGAGCCCCACAGGCACCACAGGCTGATGTGGGAGTATTGCTCGTCGGGCGTCAATCGCGAAGGGGTCAGCGGCTGATTGCGCCAGCCGCCCAGCAAGCCGATCCGCAAGTTGCAGGCGTGGTTCCAATGACCTGGCCGCTGGAAGGGGGCGTAGGCGTCGTTTTCCAGCCACACCTCGCGAATGCCCACGGCCCACTTGGATTCGTTTCCCATCTGCGAACGGTCCCAAAGATCGATCAGGTCGCCGGTGGTGCGATTGACCTGGCCGAGCGCGGCATACTCGGCCGCCTGACTCAAAGGGATGGAATTGGAGAGTTCCAGCACCATGTCGCGCGAGCAGCCGTTCAGCGCGGCGACGAGCCGCTGTGCGGCCTCCAGGTTCTGCTGGGCCTTGTCCATACGGCGGAGGCTCCAGTCGTACTTGATGTAGTCGAAGCCCCACTCGGCCCACTGCCGTGCGTCCTCTTGTTCGAAGAAGTGCTTGCCGAACTGCCAGCCGTCCTTGACCTTCGCCTTGGCGTCTTTCGGCGCCTGCCACGCCCCTTGGGGATCGTCGCTCGATCCGCCCACGAAGCCGGCATAGCTGGTGTTCCAGGGCGTGGAATAGATGCCCGCCTTGAGCCCCAGGCTGTGGATGTAATCACACAACGCCTTCATGTCGGGGAACTTATCGTTGGGCATGATCGCCTTGTGCGGACCGCCGCGCTGGCCTTGCCACCCGTCGTCGATATTGATGTATTGCCAACCGTGATTGATGAGGCCCGATTCGACCATCGCCTTGGCCGCCGCCCGGAGGTGCTCGTCCTTGACAAATGGTCCCCACCCGCCCCAGGTGTTGCAGCCCAGCAGCGGTGTGAGGCAAATCTCATCGCCAATCACGATCCGCAGCTCGCGCTGGGCGGCGCCCAAGGCGTTTTCGGCCTTGAGCGTCACGCGGTAGGTGCCCGGCTGCTGCACCGCGCCCGTGATCCGCCCGGTGTTCGCGTCCAGTGCAAGGCCTGCAGGCAGGTTGACGGCCGAGAACTTCATGGGCCGCTGGCCGGTGGCGGCGATGGTGTACAGCACCGCATGGCCCGGCCTGGCGCCAAAGACCTTGGCCCCGTTGATCCGCGGCTGTGGCGCAGGCGCCGGCGTGAGGATCGGGCCGAGCGGAGTGCCCGCCTCCGCAGCAACACCGGCGCTCGCCAGAAGCGAGCAGACAGAGAGGACACACGCAAAGGCGGAGCGCTGGGTCAGCAGGTTCATGAGGGGCACCTCGATCGGAAGGCGGGGACTATTGAACAGAGAACTTGTAGATGGTCTTGCTGTGGAATGTCTGGCCGGGCCGAAGCACGGTGCTGGGGAAGTTGGCATGGTTGGGCGAGTCGGGGCAGTGTTGCGGCTCGAGGCACAGGGCGCTCCGCGCCGCGTAGGCCTTGCCGCCCTTGCCCACGATGCTGCCGTCCAGGCGATTGGCCGTGTACAGTTGCAGGGCCGGCTCGGTGGTGGAGATCTCCAGAACGCGGCCGCTGCCCGGTTCGACCACGCGTGCAGCCAGGGCCATCTGCCCTGCAGGCTGCTGCCGCAGGTAGTTCATACCGTAGCCCGCCGAGAGCTTCAGGAATTCGTCATCGGCGTCGATCCGTTCACCGATGACCCTGGGGCGCGTGAAGTCGAAGGGGGTGCCCTGCACCGAGCGAATCTCGCCCGTGGGAATGTGCCCCTGGACCACGGGCGTCATGCGGTCGGCGGCGATCGTGAGTTGGTTGCCCAGCACGTCTCCCTGGCCTTCCCCTGCGAGGTTGAAGTAGGAGTGGTTGGTCAGGTTGAGGACGGTCGGCTTGTCGGTTGTGGCTTGGTAGTCGATGATCAGTTCGTTGGCATCGGTCAACGTGTAGGTGACCGTCACATCCAGATTGCCCGGGTAGCCCTCTTCGCCGTCCTTGCTCAAGTAGTGCAGCACCAGCGTCGGTTGCTTGGCATCGGAGGGCGTCTGCGCGCGCCACAGCACCTTGTCGAAGCCGCGCGCCCCGCCGTGGATATGGTTTTCGTTCTCGTTCTTGGTGAGCCGGCACTCGACGCCGTCGATCGCGATGCGCGCCTGGGCGATGCGGTTGGCGTAGCGTCCCACGGTGGCGCCGAAGTAGGGGTGCTTGCGCAGGTATCCATCGAGCGTATCGAACCCCAACACGACGTCGGCGATCCGGCCGTCGCGATCGGGTACCTTCAGCGAGACCAGGATCGCGCCGTAGTTGGTGATGGATGCTTCCATGCGCGCGGCATTGGTCAGCGTATACAGGTCGACGGCCTGGCCATCGAGAGTGGTGCCGAACGGCGTCTTCTTCACGGTTTCAACTCCCCAGCAACTGCCGGCCGCGAGGCACAACGCCAGGGCGCCCCACACGGCCCAACGGATCGAACTTCCAACGGCGTTGGGCACAATGATACCCTCCAACAGGCAGTGCTTCCATGGTCCACGGCTAGCGCCCGGCGCCGGTCATTTGCCGGATCAACGCGGCCTCGCTCGCATCGTAAGGCGTCCCGTCGGCGCGGAGGATGTCGTGGTGCCAGACCTTGGGCTCCGGGGTGCCGGGCTTGCTGCCCCACGGGAACTGGAAGTTCCCTTTGCCCGCCACCAGGCCGAAGTTGATCGCGCCCACGCGCTGGCGTTTCAAAACGGGAAGAATCTCCTGGAACGTCGAACGCGGCCGCGCCATATACTCCGTGCAGAATACGGGCCGGCCGTAGGTCTTGAAGAGGGTGATGAAGGCCTCCACGTCTTGCGCGCCGCGGTAGCAGTGGAAGCTCATCACGTCGCAGTGATCGCCCAGGAAGGCGATCATCTCGGGATCGCTCTTCTTGCTCCCCGGCATTCGCATGAGTGGCGCGGTCAGAGGCTGAGTGGGATTCACGCTACGTGCCCACTGGAAGACCTTGCGCATCAGCGGCAGGCTCTTGGCGCCTTTCTTGTCATTTTCGGGCTCGTTGTACAGGCACCATACCAGGACGCGCTGGTCGCGCGCAAAGGCCCCGATCACGTCCTTGACGTACTTCTCCAAGGCGGGCCATTGGGCCGGATCGTTGACGCGCGCGGCGCCGGGAGTCTGGACCCAGCCCGAGTTGTGGACGCCCGGCACGGGATCGGGCTGCTTGCCCAGTCGCGGCTCTCCTTCGAAACCGTAGCAGCCGTTGGTGAAGAAGGTCACGATCGCGCGCTGGCGGTGCTTGTGGCAAATGCCGAGGAACTGGTCGAGACGCTGCTTGAAGGCGACGGGGTCGGCCTGCCACACGAGGTCGTGGAGGAAGATCCGTACGGTGTTGAACCCCAACCCCTCGGCCCAGCCCAATTCCCGGTCGATCGTCTGGGGATCGAAACTCTCCGTTTGCCACGTCTCGATCTGGTTGATCGCGGTCGAGGGAACGTAGTTGCAGCCCACCGGCCAGGGCACGCTCTTGTACCACTGGTTGGCTCTCTCCACCGACCATCGCTCAGCCGGCCCTTCGGCCGCCACGGCCAGGTTCGCCGCAGTGAGGATCACCCAGGCCAAGCCGATTCCACAATGCCGCCCATGCGAGATCCACATCGCGCTAACTCCTTGGGGAATGAAAACGTCACCTGGCCAGGGCCACTGCTCGGTCGGTGACCAGCATGGGATAGTCGGTCAGCGGCAGCGCGGTGAATTGCCATTGCCGTCCCGAATGCTTCCCTTCCAGTTCGAACACCTCGCCGCTCAAAGGATCGACCAGGACCGGCGCGCGGAGCGCCAGGCCAGGCTTGACCGCGAGGGTCAGATCCACGGTCCGCGCGGGCATGTCCTGATGTACGTCGGCCGGCAGCCAGTAGGCGGCGATCGGGCATCCGCCGCGCGCGAAAGCGGCTTGTTCGATCTGATCCACGGCCATGGCCGGTTCACCGGTGGGGAAGTCGCCGGCAAACTGCATCGTCGCCTCCGCCGTTTCGGTCTGGGCGTCGAACAAGGCACACAGGGTCTGGTAGGCGAAGTAGGACGGCTTGGGGGAATAGTCGGGCACGCGCAGCAAACCGAAATGGGCGTTCGTGGTGCGCGCCGTCTGCATCGTCCCCTCGCCGAGATTGGTGGGTGCGGTCTTGGGCTTGCCAAACCCGAGCGCATAGCCCACCTGGTCCGCCACGTTGTACCACGAGATGTGTTCGACTTTGAGACGCAGGTCATTGATGGTGCGGCGCACCAGCCACCGTGCCTGGCGCGACTCGTTCCAGGCATGCTTGCTCAACGCGCCCACGCCGTCGGCGGTGGAGGGGCAGCCGCACTCGCCCTGCCACAAGGCCACGCGCGGATTGTGCCGCGCGAGCATCTCGCGCCATTCCGCGATGCCCGCGGCATAGCCGGTTTCGGGAATCAACGTGTACGGATGATAGGAGATGCGGTCGACATGGTCGGCCAGGCCCAGTTCCAGGCAGCCGCTGAGGTAGGGGGACTTCGCCTTGGACGGCCCGCCGGAGAGCGCGCCGCCAATCAAGATCCCGCCTGGCACTCGTGCGCGGATCTCCGGGGCGGTGAGCTTGACCAGGTCCACATAGCCGGCCGGCGAGGGCTGCTGGGGCTTCCAGAAACCGGAGATGTTCGGCTCGTTCCAGATCTCCCAGTGCCGCACACGCGCGGCAAAATGCTCGGCCAGCGCTCGCACGAAGCACGCCCAGGCCTTCCGCTCTTGCGCGGTCCGCATCGGGACCCAACCCACAGCGAAATCGTTGGGAGCGTCGGGCGTGTAGAGGCGGTTGCCGTAGCCTACGTTGAACCACGGTTGCACGCCAATCCGCAGCAACGAGTCCACGATTGCGTCCAGCCAGGCGAAGTCATATCGCCCTTGCTGCGTCTCGCAGCGGCACCAGCCGGTCTGGACACGCGCCCACTTCACGCCCAGTCGGGCCAGCGGCTCGTAGGTCCGCTCGGGCAGGAACATCTTGCGATCCAGAGTCTCGAAGCCGATCCCGAGCGGCGAGGCGGCAATGCTCTTCGCCGAGCGTGGCGGCACCTTGCCCAACAGGGGCCGTTTGCCGAGCTCGGCCGCACGGCCGCAGACGGTCCCCGTCCCGGCAAGCACGTGCACCGCCCCCAGCGAACTCAGGCACCTTTGGCTGAACGCGCGGCGACTCAGTCGATTCATGGGTTGCTCCTCGTGTTTGCGGCGAACCTGGCAATCGGCCGTCATCAATCGCCGGGGTTCGTCACGGCTTGCCCAATGCGGCCCGGTGGCTCTGCACTCCCAGATGATCCATGCCGAAGGCGGCGGCTTCGTCGAGATGCCGTCGAGCCTCGTCCGGACGACCTTGTCCCAGCAGCCCCAACGCGACGCGGAAATGGGCATCGCCTTTCCAGACCGCCTCGGGCGGTTCGGTGCCAAAAATGCCGAAGAAGTCCGGCGGCCAGCCGTTGCGCAGGTAGTCCTCGCCCGAGCGGACCAGCTTGGCGAACTGCTCATCGGCCGGCGATGTCTGCCCCAGCTTGCGGAAGGCCTGGCCCCGATAGTACCATGCCTCGGGCCAGCCGCTTTCCGACCGGGCGGCCTTCTGCCACTCTTGCTTGGCATCGCTCGGCCGGGCCAAGGCCTCATACGCCGCACCCGTAAGATAGTGAATCTTCGCCGCGCGATCGCCGCCATTCAGCGGACGGCCGGTCTCAAAGTTCTCCGGGTACTGCTGGGCAGCCAGGAAGTCCTGCAGCGCCTCGGCATGCCGACCGGCCGCCAGATGCTGTTGACCGCGGAGCAGGAGCGCGTCGACGTACATGGTCTGGGGACCATTTTCCCCTTCCCATCTGCGGAAATGATGCTTACTGAGTAGCGACAAGGCTCGTTCGTAGTGGCCCAGCAGGGAGCACAGGCTGACGTGCCGCAAGAGCGTGTCGTCCCGCGCGGCCACGGCGGCAGCGTGTTTGTCGAGCATGGCCAGTCGCTGCTCGCGCGGAACCTTGGCCCATTCGGCGATCCGGTCCCATTCGCAGAAGACCAGCGAATCGTTGGGATCACAGGCGATGGCCTCGGTCAGGCTGGCGGTGCCCTTGGCGTAGTCGCCTTGCACATAGGCGTAGGCTAACCCCAGATTGCGGTGCACCGTGGCAAAGCCGGGCTGCAGTTCGCGCGATCGTTCCCAAGCTCCAATCGCACGCCGCGGCTGGATGTCGTACAGCAGGTTTCCCAGATAGTACAACGCCCTGGCGTCGCGCGGATTGGCGTCGATCGCGCGCTGGAGCACTTCGATCGACTCCAGGCGGAACGGGAAGCAGTAGTCCGTGGGCATCTTGGCCGCCAGTTCCCGGTATCGTGCGGCCTGCTGCGCGTCACCTCTCTGCTCGCAGGCGTGCGCCAGGTCGTAATAGACCATCGGCATCACGCGCGACTTGTCGGCCGTGTGGGCGACGAATCGCGTCAGGACGTCGATGGCCTCGGTCCATGCGCCGCAAGCCGCATAGTCGGCCGCGACCTCCAGATACGACTCGGTCTGGCCGCGCATCCGCCCGGCCAGGTCCGTTTGCGTCTTCTTGGCCGCGTCCTTCTGGCCGCACTCGCGCGCGATGAGCAGCGCCTCGTTGCCGCTCCAGAAATCCAGGGGATCGAGACGTTGGGTTTGCTGCACGGCCGCCAGGGCCTCGTCCGTGTGTCCGAGCTTCCGCAGGGCCAGGGCCTTGAGCGTCCAGGCCTTGATGCTCGTCGCATTGCCGTTCAGCGAACGGTCGAGGAACCCCAACGCTGCCGAATAGTTGCCTTTGCGGCAGGCGTTTTCGGCCAGGCGCAGATAGGCCGCCGCCGACCACGCGTTGCCCCAGGTGGCGGGATAGAAGGCCTCGTCCGCCTCGTCGTGACGCCCCTGGCCGTCCAACGCCACGCCCAGATAGTACAGGGCCTCGGTGTCCTTGGGGGACGTGTAGTGATGCGTCAGACGGACCAACGCTTTGCGCAAAAGCTGATCTGCCTCAGCGTACCGGCCGCGTTTGCAGTACAGGATCGCCAACGCCGTGTTCGCACGCGTGTCATGGGGATCGCGCCGCAAGGCCTCCTCGTAGTACGGATCGGGGGCGATGGCCGGATTGTGGAACTGCTCCAGACGCAAAGCGATCAGCGACAACTCCTCCACCGTCTTCACATCCTTCGGGGCCGGTGGGGGAGTGACGGGCGCGGGCATGGGCTCGCCGCGCGGCTTCGCCGGCCGATAGGCGATCAGTTCTCGGTCGCCGTGGAAGACCGCGATGCGTAAGTCCTCGGGCTTCGTTCCCTCCTTCAACGGGACTTCGGCCGTAAAGGGCTGTCCGGGATGGATTGAGGCCGTCTTCTGGAACAGCGTCTCGCGCGCCGCCTGCAGCACCACGCGTGCCTCGCGTACTTCCGTGGTCGTATTCACGGCCAGGCGCGCCGTGTGGCCGTCGGCGATGTCCAGGTTCACGGCGGCGTCCAGATTGGCGTTCGTGATCCCGCCCAACTTGCGGATCGGATACCAATACTCGTTTACCACGCGCGTCTCATTCGGAGCGACCCAACTATAGTCAGGCTGGTTGTCGGAATAGGCGCCGGCCATGAGTTCGATATACGGGCCGTCGGTCTCGGTCAGCACCTTGTCCCACACCCGGCCTTCCTCGCCGGCCCCCCAGGTGAAGAACTTCTTGCCTGGCGCCAGGTGGTGATCGGCCACGTGCACCACGCCCGCCTGCTTGCCGTGATCGTAACCGCCGACGAAGTCATCCCGGTAGTTCCAGGCGAAGATCGAAATCGGCGAGGGGTGGTTCTTCCACCAGCTCAAGTCCACGCCCGTGCGATCCAGCTTGTGATAGACCTCCTGGCCCAGAGGCCAGTGCAGGAACTCCCGCTTGGCGTGCTGGGCGCCGAACTCCGTGCTGGGCGGGAAGATGACCTGGTAGTCCGGACCGCTGTGCACCGCCACGTTGGCAAAGCACAGCATGGAGTGCGCCAGCGGCGTGCGGTTGAAGAGCTTGGTGGTGATCTCCAGGTAGGATCGCCCCGGATAGAGCGTCATACCGACCAGCCATTTCATCCGGTGCCGCCGCTCCGTCTCGCCGACCCAGATCGTCTTGCTCCCGTCGGCGTTCTCCACTAAGCGATAGTCAACCGGCATGAAGGTGGTCACCCGGTGATGGTGCGGAATGTTCCATTCCACGCCGCCGGAGATCCAGGCCCCGGCCATGCCGACCAGGGCGGGCTTGATGACATGCTGCCGGTAGAAGAACTCGTACTGGTTGGTCTTGTCGGTGGCGGCGAAGATCCGCCCCCCCAACTCCGGAAAGACGGTGATCCGCACGAACTCGTTTTCGAGGATCAGGGCCTGGTAAGGCACTTCTTCGCGCACGTCGGTCAGGCGGTCCAGCATGGCATAGGGGTACACGGCCCCTTTGGCCCCCTGGTACTTGCGCCCGTGGTAGAAGATCGGATTCGTTTCGGCTGGTCCCAGGCGATAGGTGGGCACGGCCATGGGCTCCTGCCACAGACGCACCGGCTCGGCGCCGGTCGCCGCGTCGCCAGACAAGGCATATCCCAGACCGCCCAGGGCGGCCACGGCCACGATGCATAGCGGGAAGCGAATCGTGCGCATACGGTTCTCCGTGAGTCGAGCGTCGCAGGGCCTCGTAGGCGATTGTCGCGCTGCGCCCCGCCGTCGACAAGGATGTTTTCGATCAAACTTTGTAGAAATGCGAGCAGCGCGGGCAACGCTGCGCAAAGGACAGCACGTTTATTGATGTTCAGAAAAGGAATGCAGCGCTGTACAGGCGTTTCTCCGTTGAAACCGGGCTCCCGCTGGTCGCCCTGGTTGCATTGCTTATCTGAGGGACAATAGTGGCCGTACCCAGAGGGCCGCCGAACTCCAGACTGCGGTGGCTGAGGCACGCGTGTGAGATCTTCGGCCGTTTGGAGACCGTGGCCGAAGGATCCGCGTCCTGCCAGGAGAAGCGGAGACCGGACCGGGACCGACGCCAGGACACGAGAAAAGACGCGCTGCCCGGTTGTCCCTACAGATGCACGCGGCCCGTGAATCGGCAGCCGACCAATTGCATCACATGGCCGTCGATCACCTCTTCCACGATCCGCACCACGCGCGCCGTGAAATAGGTCAGGCTGGGCGTTTTGCCCAGGGCCACCAGCAACGTGTCGAAGTCAGGCTTGCTGTTCAGATAGAACGAGATCCCGCCCGCCGATATATCGTGACACGGGACCTCAAAGAACTTGTTTCGCGAGGGAATGACGCCCGTATACATGGGCGCAATCAACTGCCGATAGGTGAATGTCCGTCGTGGGCTGGACCGTAGCTCGGGGCCCTTGGTCGGGCTTTGCACGGAGAACGGAAGCATGTCGTTGGTCGCGTTCATGGTGCCACTGAGCACGACCGCTTGCAGCGTTCCGTTGGGCCGGCTCACGGCGCGCAGATTCCAGTGCAGTTGCAGTTTTTGGTTCTCCTTGGTCAGGAGATGGGCCTGCAATTGGGCTGGGTGCTGGGCCTGAAGTTCGCGCAGGGCGGACTGGAAAGCCTCCATGTCTTCGGCCGGCACAAGGGTGCCCCAAAACGACCGTTTGCGCAGTTCTTCGACTGCAAAACCGGTCGTCTGCTCGGCGACCGTGTTCAAGTTCTGAATGCGCCCCTGATCGTCCAGGACAATGACGACGGTCTGCACGGTCTCCATGACGGCGCTGGCCGCCATGCGTTCGCAGCGCAACTGCTCCTCGGCGCGCATGCGGCCGATGGAAGCCGTCAGCAGGTGGGCGATGGTCTCGGCGAAGCGGATATCCGGTTGGGTGAAGATCCGCCTCTCCGTGCAGTAGACCTCGATCGTGCCGTAGGCCGTCTGATCGACCGGCAGTGGCACCGAGAGGCCGCTGACGACACCCTTCTCGCGAAGGAACAGATCGGTGAATCGCCGCTCGGAACTCACGCAGTCGCTGGTGACCGGTGTAGCCGTGTGCAACACGTACCCGGCCATCGAACGCGTGGGGTCCAACGGCAGTTCTCGAGATCCGCATGACAAGGGCCGCCTGTTTTCGTCGAGGGCAAAGGCACGCAGGATCAACCCGCCGTCAGCAACAACCTCGCTATGGCCTCCCAGGTTTGTGTCCAGGATCTCCACCAGCAGCGATACGGCGTCCTGGACAAGCACGGAACTGGGCGGGCGGGCGTTCGTTCTACGGCCGAAAGCCAGCAGCGCGGCATGTTGTCGAGCGCGAGGGTCGAGGTCCTGTGCCTCTCCGGTTTGGGCGACGAGGCCGTGCAACTCTTCACTGAGCAAGTCGGCGATCCGAAGTTCAGCGCTCACGGCAACGTCGGCCATTCGTGCACGGCCGCCCCGTAGACTTCGCTCACGATCGAACGATCGCCGTGCACGGGATGAGAATTCCCCCGCGGACGGCCTGCTAGAGGTCTCTAAGGGCCGGTCCCAAAACCTGTCGGCAGCTCAGTCCTGCTGGGCCGCCCGGCCTGGCTGGGGCGGTTATGGGATAGGTCCTAAGGAAGTATGGCTTATGTCCGCCATTGGAAGTTCCTTTTTCCAGTTCCTAACACCAAATTGGGGTGTGTACATTTCGGCCAGGCCCTTATTATTGGAGTGCTTGGCGTTCGCGGCCCCGGAAAGAGGGGGGCGATGTCCGCAACAAATCTACGCTCGGAGGAATCAATGCGAGTTCGGCCCTGCCTTGTTGTTGTCACGACGATCCTGGGGGTGGCGGTATCCGTCTCGTCTTGGGGCTTGGGGGACCTGGCCGCGGCCGAGTCTCCGTCGGTCCAGCCGGGAGCCTCTGCAGAGGGAGAACAGTCACTCCCGCTGCAATTCACCGACATCCAACGCCTCCCCAACGCCGTCAGTCTGGCCAAGCTTTCCAACGGCCTGACGGTCATCGTCCAGGAAAACCACGTCGCCCCGGTGGCCACGGTTCGTTGCTTCGTGCGCAACACGGGCAGTGCCTATGAAGGCAAATGGGTGGGAGCGGGCTTGAGTCACGTCCTGGAACACGTGGTGGCTGGCGGCAGCACCACACATCGCGACGAGAAGGAAATCGAGCAAATCATCGATACTTTTGGCGGCGCGACCAACGCCTTCACCTCCACGGACATGACCGTGTACTTCATCGATTCGCCGGCCCAGAATGCCATGACCGCGCTGGGACTGCTGGCCGATCAGATGCAGAGCTGCAAGTTCGATCCAGCGGAATTCGAACGCGAGCTGAAGGTGGTGCGCCGCGAACTGGCCGACGGCGAGGTCGATCGCCAGCGCGTCTTGCATCGCATGCTCAACCAGACGCTCTACACCCTGCACCCCGCTCGGCATCCGGTGATCGGCTATCTCGACGTGCTCAACCGGACCACCAACCAGACGATCATCGATTTCTACCGCGACCGCTACATCCCCAACAATCAGGTGGTTGTGGTGGTGGGCGACGTCGACACGCATCAGGTGTTCGATGAAGTCGCCAAGCTCTGGTCGAGCACGCGGCGGAATTACGAAACCCAGGTCGCCTTTCCCGAAGAGCCCGAGCAACTGACACCGCGCGAGGCGACGCGCGAGATGGACGGCTCGACCTACGACATGGCCTTTGCCTGGCCGACGGTGACCCTCTCGCACCCGGATCTCTACGCCTTGGATTTGGCCGCCTACATCCTGGCCGAAGGCGAGAGCTCGCGCCTGGTGCAGTCGCTGAAGTACGAACGTCCCTTGGTCTTGGGCATTCAATCGGCCAGCTACACGCCGGAGTTCGTGCGCGGCTGGTTCGGTGTTCTGGCCGCCAGCACCCCCGAGCATTGGAAGGAAGCGGCCGAGGCCATTCAGCAAGGGGTTTACCGTCTGCGTGAGGAGTTGGTCAACGAAGCCGAGTTGGCCAAGGCCAAGAAACAGAAGTCTGCCGAGTTGGTTTTCCAGTCCCAGACCGTGCAGCAGTCGGCCGACCAGTTGGGACGCAATTACCTCAGCGCGCGCGATCCGCTCTTCGACCAGCGTTATGTGGCCGGGATTCAGCAGGTCACCGCCGAGCAGATCCGCGACGTGGCGCGCCGCTATTTCACGCCCGACCGGTTGAATCGCGTGGTGATCGCGCCGCCGGGCGGGGCCCCGCAGCGGGCCGAAGAGAAGGCCGCCGCAGCTGAGACGCCCGTCCGTCTGGAACGTCTCCCCAACGGCCTGCGCGTGCTGGTCAAGCGGCATGCCCAGTTGCCGATGGTCAACATACAGGCCTTTGTGCTGGGTGGATCGCTGGTTGACACGCCGGCCACCGCCGGACGCTCTTCCTTGGTCGCAGCCATGCTCGACAAGGGCGCCGGCTCCCATTCCGCGCGCGACATCGCCGACTACTTCGACGGTGTCGGAGGCCAGTTTGCCGTCAGTGCCGGGCGCAACACGATCTATGCCAGCGCCAGTGTGTTGCGCGAGGACTTCCCTCAGGCCTTGCAGGTCTTCGCCGAGTGCTTTACCCGTCCGACCTTTCCGGAGGAGGAGTTTGCCAAGGTGCAGAAGTTGGCCCTGGGGGCGATCGCGCGTCGCGCCGACAGCCCGCACGCCGAAGTGATGGAACTCTTCGCCGACGCGTTGCCCGCGGGCACTCCCTATCACCTGGTCGAAGGAGGGAAGAAGGAGACGGTTTCCAAGCTGACCGTGGCCGATGTGCGCCGCTATCATCAGCAGTACTTCGTGCCCGCGAACATGGTTGTCACCGTGTTTGGCGATGTGGATCCGGATGCGGCCTTGCGCCTGGTCGCCCAGCGTTTCGGCTCCCTCAAGCCGAACGCGGAAACGCCGGCGGTCGGCTTCGACCGCGACAACCACCTGGATCAAGACGTGGTTCGCCACAAGCAGATTGGCAAGCAGACGGCCATGGTCATGCTCGGCTATCCGGCTGTCAGCATTCGCGATCCGAAGGAATATGCCGCACTGACGCTCTTGGACGCGATCAGCTCGGGTTACAGCTATCCGGGCGGTTGGCTGCACAATGAGTTGCGCGGTGAGGGCCTGGTGTACTTCGTACACGCCTCGATCTTGACGGGGCCCGCCCCCGGCTATTTCATGGTGTTGGCCCAGACGCGACCGGACAAGATCGACGAGGTGCTCCAACGGATTCAGCGGAACCTGGATCGAGCCAAGGCGGGCCAGATCACGCCCGAGGAGTTTCAGGTCGCCCGGCAGATGATCGTGGCCTTGCACGCCCAGGAAAACACGACCGTCGGCCAACAGGCGCGGCAGGCCGCACTGGATGAGTTGTACGGTCTGGGCTACGACTACGACAAGCATTTCGACCAGCGGATTCAGGCGGTGACGCTGGAGGAAGTGGTGGGTGTAGCGAAAAGGGTCCTCAATCAGCGCCGAGTCCAGGTGACTACGTCACCCGAGGCGCGGTGAAGCGGAATCCCGCGGGACGAGGCGATTCCGGTCTCGCGATCCTGACGATCTTGCTCCAACAAATCGGCGACGCCTCTGGGCCGACAATCGGCCGTTGTCGGCTTGCGGGTTGAAATTGGAGCCGGCGCGGTATAATGGCCGGCAAGGAAGCTCCGCGTCCGTGGGAGGAACAGCGATGAGCCTGCGCCCGATCGACAACTTGCGGCTCTTGCTGGATGGCCAGTCGCCGCACTGGATTCCTTTCAGCCTGGACGTGGGGGCCATGACCGGCTTCAGTGAGCCGATCGAGCGGACGTTCCGCGAACAGACCGGTAGCCAGGACCACGCCGCCTACTTTCACACCGACGTGCGCTGTTTCTCGCTCAGCGGACGGTTCGGCGGCGATCAACCGGCTGTCCTGCACGGAGACCTGCCTCCGCAGACGACATTCGACGAATGGGGGATCGGGCATTGCGCCAGCGCCACCGAGGGCGCCCTGGACAAGATGTATCCGCCCTTGGCCCGGGCGGAGAGTGTGAATCAGGTGGAGGCCTTGCCTTCCCCAGTGGTCGTGGCCGATGTCGACTCGTCGCCCATTGCGCGCTGGCACCAGGCCGGCTACCCGGTCTTCGGCTATGCCGGGAGTCTCTACGAGTGGTCGTGGTGGCTGCGGGGCATGGAGCGTTTCATGGTGGATCTGGTGGCGGCGCCTCACATGGCGCAGGCCGTGGTTTGCAAGGTCGAGCAGTACACCACGCGTCTGGCGCTTTGCAGCGCAGAGCTGGGCGTGGACGTGCTGTGTTTCTACGACGATGCCGGCATGCAACGGGGCATGCAAGTCTCGCCCAGCCTATGGCGCAAGTTCATCAAGCCCGCCTGGGGCCGCGTGCTGACGACCGTGCGGAGCCGTTTTCCGCACGTGCGGTTCTTTCTGCACAGTTGCGGCAAGATCGACTCCATCGTGCCGGACATCGTGGAGCTTGGCTTCCACCTGCTGCATCCGTTGCAGCCGGAGTGCATGGATTTCGCCGGGGTCTACCAGCAGTTCGGCGCGCAGATCGCCCTGGCGGCCACGCTTTCGGCGCAACACACGCTTCCTTTTGGCTCGCCGGATGACGTGCGGCACGAGATTCGCCGCCTGGCGACCGTTGCCGCCGATCAACGCTGCATGCTCATGCCGTCCAATGTCATCCAGCCGGAGACGCCCTGGGAGAACGTGCTGGCCTTCGCCGATGGGGCCCTGGCCCTGCGACCGGCCGCTACCCGTAGTACCCGCTGATGTACCGGTCGGTCTCGCGGCGTTTCGGTTTGAGGAAGATCTCCAGCGTCGGGCCGTGTTCGACAATCTGTCCCAAGAGCATGAAGATGCACTCGTGGCTGGCGCGTCGCGCTTGGCCCATGTTGTGCGTGACGATCAGGATCGTGAACTTCTGCCGCAGTTCTTCGATGAGCGATTCAATCCGTTCCACGCCGGCCCCGTCCAGGGCCGAGCAAGGCTCGTCCATCAGGATCACCTGCGGTTTGAGCGGCAGCAGGCGCGCGATGCACAACTTCTGCTGTTGTTCCAGCGAGAGTTGCGTGGCCTTGCGGTGCAAGCGATCCTTGACCTCGTCCCAGAGTTGCACGTCGCGCAGGGCCGCCTCGACCATCGCGTCCCGTTCGTCCCGACGGTACTGCCCGCGCCCCGCGTGCACGCGCACTCCGAACAGCACGTTCTCGTAGACCGAAATCGGCAAGGGATTGGGTCGCTGGAAGACCATCCCCACGCTCTTGCGCAGCGCGCTGAGCGACACGTCGGGATCGTAGATGTTCTTGCCCAGGACCTCGATTTTGCCGGTAGTGGTCACGTTCCCGTAACGCTCGTTGATGCGGTTGAAACAGCGGAGCAACGTGGTCTTGCCGCAGCCCGAGGGCCCGATCAGAGCCGTGATCACTCCCGGCTTGATGCTCACCGTCACGTCTTTCAAGGCCTGGAAGTCCCCGTACCAGAGGTTCAATCCCTCGGTCTGAATGCTGTGGGGCAGGGTCGGCGCGGGCGAGGTGCTCATCAGCCGAAGTCTCCCGACACGTACTTCTCCGTCAATCGTTGTTGCGGTTGGTTGAACAGTTGCTGCGTGGGCCCCACCTCGATCAGTTGCGAGTCGCTGAAGAATGCGGTCTCGTCCGCCAGACGGCGCGCCTGCTGCACGAGGTTGGTGACCAGCACGATCGTCATTTCCTGCTTCAGCTCGCGGAGAATGTCCTCGATCTTCATCGTCGTCACCGGATCGATGGCGATCGAGAACTCGTCCAGACAAAGGATCTCCGGACGGTGGGAGAGCGCTCGGGCCAATGTCAACCGCTGCTGCTGACCGCCGGAGAGCCGCGTGCCCAACGTGTGCAAACGATCCTTGACCTCCTCCCACAGCATCGCCTGTCGCAGGCATCGCTCCACCAGCGGGTCCAGGTCGTGGCTGGCGTGGATTCCGGCGCGGCGCGGGGCGTAGGCCACGTTCTCATAGACGCTCAGCGGCAAGCCCACCGGGAGCGGAAAGACCATTCCCACCCGGCGGCGAAGCTGGTAGACGTTGCGAATGCTCGAAACGTCCTGGCCGTCGACGCGCACCTGTCCCTGGACCACCGCCGAGGGCACGAAGTCGATGGTCCGGTTGATGCACTTCAGCAGCGTGGTCTTGCCCGAGTTCGCCGGACCAATGATCGCGAAGATCTGCTTGGCGGGGATCGCCAGGTCCACCGCGCGCAAGGCGACCTTCGCGCCGTAGCGCACGGTGACCTGACTGAAAGAGACATGCGCGTCCATCGCGAACTCACCACCGTTTCCGCGAGCGAAGATACATCCGCAACCCGATGGAAAGACTGTTCACCGCCAGCACCAGTGCGATCAACACCACGGCGGTCCCGTACTGGACTTCGTCCGAGACACCGATGACTTGCGTGGCGAGCGTGAACAAATGCATCGACAAGGCCATGCAGCGATCGCCCAGCCCATAGGGGAAGAAGGACTCCCAACCATGGTCGGCCACGGGCACGAAGAACACGGCGCCGGTGAAAAGGATCGGCGCGGTCTCGCCCGCAGCGCGCGAGACCTGCAAAATCACGCCTGTCAGGATGCCACTGATGGAATTGGGCAGGACGATGGTGCGGATGGTCTGCCAGCGCGTGGCCCCCATGTTCCAGCAGGCCTCGCGAAAGGACATCGGCACCGAGGCCAAGGCCTCGCGCGTGCTGGTGATGATCACCGGCAAGGTCATCACGGCCAGCGTGCAGGAGGCGGCCAGCAACGAGCGACCCATCCCCGCAAATAGCACGAAGGCCCCCACACCGAACAGGGCGTGTACGATGCTCGGCACGCCGGCCAGATTCATCACGGCCAGGTTCACGATCCGCGTCAGCCAATTGTCGCGCGCGTACTCGTTCAGATACACTCCGGCCAGAATGCCCACCGGAGCGGCGATCAGCAGCGAAAGGAAGACCAGGAAGAACGTTCCCACGAGCGGGGCCCAGATTCCCCCGGCCTTCATGAACTCCTGGGGATTCTCCCATACAAAGGAAAAGCTCAGCGCGGGCCAGGCTTTCCACAGCAGGAAGCTCAAGACGGCCACGACCGGAATCACGAGGACGACGGTCATCCCCAGGAAGAGATACTTGGCGCCTGTTTCCTCGATCCGCCTGCGGCGTTCGATGCGCGAGGGCGTGAAGACCTCGTGGTGTACGAGCCGAATGCGTTGGCCGGCGCACAGCCTGAGCGTCCCGGCTGCAGCCATCTGGCTCAATCCTGCCACGGCCGACGACAGTCCCCACCATGGCGACAGTTCCGACCCGTCGCCGCCGTCACCCCGGAGGGTCGCGTGCAGATGAAATTCCCGCATCGCCCGGGTCGCCGCGGGAGCCTGTCCGCGTGCGACACACACGATCTCTAGAGGTTGCCGCCAATCGTGGTCGGTGAGTTCGGGCTCTGCCGCGGCGCGCAAGACCGAGTCCAGGTCGGCAAAGGGTCCGCGCGGCGCGACTTTGAAGGAGCCGCGAGCCAGGTAGTATTCGCCGATCGTCCGCGGCTCAGCGGTCGTGCTCATGGCGAATTCCCTTGACGACCAGGTCGGCTGTGAGATTGACCGCGAACGTCACGGCGAAGAGGACTAGTCCAATGAGGAAGAGCACGCGATAGTGCGCGTCACCGGCCACGGCCTCGCCCAACTCCGAAGCGATGGTAGCCGTCAGGGTGCGAATGGGATCGAGCAGGCTGTAGGGGATCTGCACGGCATGGCCGGTGGCCATGAGCACGGCCATGGTCTCGCCGATGGCGCGGCCCACGCCCAGGAGCACGGCGGCCAACAATCCATTCTTGGCGGCCGGAAACAGGACCCGATACACAATCTCCCAACGGCTGGCGCCCAGGGCCAAGGCCGCCTCGCGATAGGAGTCGGGCACGGCCTTCAAGGCGTCCTCACCCACCGAGACGATGATCGGCACACTCATCAACGCGAGGATCAAACCGCCGTTGAGCAAGTTCACGCCTACCGCCGCGCCCGTAGTGTTGATCAGGACCGGTCCAATGACCATATAGCCGACGAACCCCCAGACGACCGAGGGGATGGCAGCCAAGAGTTCGATCACGATCTTCAAGACTTCCCTGAAACGGCCCTGGCAGAACTCCGAGACATAGACGGCGGCCCCCAATCCCAGGGGCACGGCGATCAGCATGGCCAACGTCGTGACCGACACGGTTCCCACCAGCATGGCCAGAATGCCATACTGCGGCCGGACCACCGACGACGGCCGCCACTCGGTGCTCGTCAGGAACTCGCTGAAGTCGAATCCGCGGCCGATCAGCGGCAGAGCCTCCCGGCAGACGAAACAGAAGATCGCGAACACGAACAGGATGGCGCTCCAGCCGCAGATCCGGATGAGCCACTCGATGAGCGGCTCGAGGCGATCTGCCCACCAGCGCATGCTGGCGCCGAACGTGTGCCGTGCGGCGCGCGGCGAAGTGGTTGGGGCGGTTTGGGGAGTGCTCATCCTTGGGCCGTGATTTCTTCCCGGAGAAATACTTCGAGGGGCTACTGCGGCTTGTGCGCCACGGCACGGACAGGAATCGCCGATCGTGTCGAGGTGGCGCGTGTCGGCTCTGTCGATGGCTTCTCTCTGGCAGGCTGCTGGGGCTGACGGTCGCCGCCCGTGGATCGAGCCCCGACGTTTCGCTCGGGTATGGGCGCGTAACCCAGAGCGAGGACCACCTTCTGTCCGTCAGTCGAGCGAATCCAGTCGAGGTACTCGCCGATGTGTCCGGTGGGGGAGCCGACCGTGTAGATCTGCAAGGGACGTGTGATAGGATACGTACCGGACTGGGCGTTTTCCACCGTCGGTGGAATCGCCGGCTGCCCTTTGCACCGCGCCAAGGCCAGCACCTTGACCCCGTCCGTTCGGCAGCCAATCCCGCTGTAACCGATGGCGCTGGGGGTCCAGGAAATCAGGGTCACTACGTCTTTCGAGCCGCTGGGGTCCACCGAGCCCAGCTTGAAATCCCGCTGCGCGCCAAGAACCACATCGCGAAAGTAATCGTAGGTGCCGGAACTGTTCTGCCGGTTCACGCGCACGATCTTGTCACTGCCGTTGGGGAGCGATGTTCCCAGCAATTGCGACCAGGTGGTGATTCGCCCTCTCTCGCCGTAGATTTCAGCCAACTCCTCGATCGAAATCTCGTTCAGTGGATTGTCCTTGTGTACAAAGACGGCCAAAGCGTCGTATCCCACGACGTGTTCCATCGGTTCGCCGTGGCGATTGGCGCGGGCCCGCGCGATTTCGTTCTCCTTCATCTTGCGGCTGGTGTTGGCCAGGTCGCAATTGCCGTCGATGAGACTGGCGATCCCCACGCCGGAACCACCGCCGAGCACCTGCAGACTGATATGCGGATGCGTCTTGCGGTATTGTTCGGCCCAGGCCTGGGCCACGTTGACCATCGTGTCCGAGCCTTCCACGCGGATCACGGTCTGAGGGCCCTCGCCACCGCAGCCAAGCGGCGACAACAGGCCTAGGGCGGCCAAGAGAATCAGCCTGATCCGAGACTCCATTCCGCTGCCCTTTACAGAACCGTCGATGGTCGGAAAAGCGGCCCGGCTCTGGTCCACAGCAAGACCGGACTGCCTGGGGGCAGCACCGAGCAAGCACCAAGCGGGGTAACCGCAGCCAACTGGGCCGCTTGCGCCACCTGCCAAGACCGCATCCGGGGCGCACCGCTGTCCCTATCCGATTGTCGATGAAAATTCGGCTAGGGCAGTGTTAACAGAGCACAAGATGGGTGTCAATAGAACCCCTCTGTCGGATGAGGCAATCGGCCGGACGCGCCGCCACGACCCAGAATCCCGCGTCGGCGCTGCTCGCGTGGGCTACGCGCCGCCCAGTTCCGCCAGCAACGATTCGGCCTCACGGAAAGCCGTGCTCTGCGGCACTTCCGCGCCCTGCCGCAGTTCTCCCAGCAACTCACCCAGGAGTTCCTGCTCTAGCCAACAGGCCAGCCAGTTGGCCCGTTGCTGGGCGTATCGGTTTTGGAGCCGCGTGAAGAGGCGGCCGGCGGCCTGGCGCATACCTTCGCTGGTGCCGCTGACAAGGGCCTCGCCTCCTCCGGCAATCCCCCCTGCAATTGCCGCTTCGGTGGCCAGGTGTCCCGCGCCCTGTTGGGCGGCCTGCAGCGCTGCGTGGCCCACCAGGTCGCCCGCCAAAACCCAACCACTGACGGCCAGGGAAATGGTGATGGCCGGCCGGGCTACAGCAGCCACATGGTCCAGCGAGCGCAGGAAGGCCACGGCGCGAGGACTCGCATCGCGCCACAGGTCCAACTCTCGCCGCAAGAAGTCCCGGTAGGCCTCGTCCACGGCCGGCAGTGCCGCGTGTGCCGACTGCACGCGCAGCAGCAACCGTTGCCGAGAATCGCCGCCCAGCAAACGCTGGAGACGCGGACGCAAGGTTTCGTTTCCCACCCGAGCTAGTCGCTCCAATTCGTCGAACAGCTTCTCTACGGCCAGCACGATCGCCTCCCGTTCCCGCTGCTGGAAGGCCACCAGCGGGTCGACTCCCGGGCCGGCCAGTTGATCCCAGGCCGCGCGCAACGGCCACGTGACTCTGCGTCCCAACGCTCGATAGAAACCATGCACCTGCCGCGACCAGCTTGGCCGTTGGAGATCCCACCAGGCGCGGATCTCGTCGACCACGGTGCCCGGAGGCAGGGCGGGCCAGGCCACGCGAGCCATTTCCGTGGCCGAGAGGGCGGCTGCCGCCTGCTGGAACCCGTCGGCCGTGAAGCGGATCGCCTGCAACCAACCGGCCGCGCCTTGCTGAGGATCGAGCACGCGTTGCATGGCGCCGCGAAACGTGCGGATTTTGATCTCGTCGAAATGCAGCGAGGCCAGATCGTCTCGAAGGTTCGACGGAGCATTGGACGTCTGACGCCCGTCCACTCCCACGTTGAAGAACGGCACTCGCAGGGCCTGGGCCGCCGGGCGGTCCAAAGGGAGCACGTAGACCAGTTCTGGTCGGGTCCCGGTCTCCTGGCAGAAGGTGGCCAACCACAGCGGCCAGTAGGGTTGGTCCGCTTGCATGTCGCATTGATTGAAGAGGATTACGATCGGCTTGTCAGCCTTCACCGCCTCGCGGAAGAACTGTTTGACCGCCGCGTCGTTGTATTTCTGCTGCGTGAGCACGGCCACCAGGACGTCGGCCGTCTGGCGCAGGGCGCGTGCCCGATCCCAGTTCACTCGGGCGTCCGAATCGACGTCCGGCGCGTCCAACGCCAGCAACCGCGGCGGCATGCGCGCGCCGACGCGCCAAAACAGCAGATTCTCGGGATCGTCGCGGAGCGGGTCTTGCGGAGAATGCCAAGGCCGCAGCGTGAAGGGCGCAAACAGACGCGACAGGAGTTCCGGTTGCTGAACGCCCGGCGGGACCAGGCATACCGGGTGCTTGGTGCCTGCCGCCAGGGGGCTGGAAGCGCTGGCCTCTTCGCCGGCCAGGTGATTGAAGACCAACGACTTGCCGATGTTGGTGCCGCCCACGATCGCCACGATCAAGAGCGGCTCGATCTCGAGTTGCGGGAGCAGCTTGTGCCGCAGCAGTTCATACCATTCCTGGCCCTCGGGCGAGGGCACTCCGACCGCCTTCGCGCCCGGCTCCAGCGCAGCCAAGGCCGTCAGTAGACGCTGAACTTGCTGGGCCCAGGTTGCGTAGTCGGCAATCATGAATCGCCCTGCACGTCGCGGAACCTAGGGCAACGCCAAAACCACCGCGGTGGCCTGGCCCGTGCAAGCATGGTTGAGAACCAACGCCACCGGAGCGGGCCGGGACAAGGGCTCCTCGCGAATGACGTTGACCGGGCAGTCTGGGTCCGGGGTTTGGTAGTTCAGCGTGGGCGGGATCAGCCCGTGCTGAAGACCCAGTACGCTCACGGCCATTTCGACAGCCCCGCTGCCTGCGGCCAGGTTGCCGAAGTAACTCTTGGGGGCTGTCACCGGAACCGCCCCCAAGGTGTCATGGATGGCTTGCGCCTCGATGCGGTCATCGAGCGTGGTGCTCATGCCGTGTGCGTTCACATGGCCCACGTCGCGCGCGCTGATGCCAGCCGCCGTCATCGCCCCGCGGATCACCTGCCGGATCGCTGCGCCGCTAAGCGTCTGGCCTTTGCGTGCGGGTTCGAAGGCCGAGGCAAAGCCCAGGACTCGGGCCAGGATCTTGGCTCCGCGCGCTTCGGCCACGTCACGACGCTCCAGAACGAACGCCGCCGCCCCTTCGCCGTTGACCATTCCGTCGCGCTTCGCGTCGAAGGGCCGGCAGGCCGCAGCCGGCGCGTCGCCCTGATGCGTGTACTGCATGGCCTGCTGATGCACCCAGATCGTGGGGTGCAACCGGGAGCCTGCTCCGCCAGCCAGCATCGCATCGACGTGGCCGCGCTGGATCGCGCGAGTCGCTTCGATGATCGCGGCCAGGCTCGAGACCTCGCCCAACACGAGGGTATTGTTTGGGCCGCGCATGTCCTGGGCGATGCCGATGTGGCAGGCCGGCATGTTGGGCAAGTACTTGAGCATCCACAGCGGATAGAATTCAGCCAGGGCCTTGCGGCCCCAGTCCGCATAGCAGAACTCGCCGTTCTCCACGCAAGACCTGTAGGGTCCGATCAACTCGTCCAACTCGCAGGCGATCAAGTCCGCGCCGAACACCACCCCCGAACGCTGCGGATCGTAGCCCGCCGCCAGTCCCGAGTCGCCCCAGGCCATGTCGGCCGCACAGAAGCCCAACTGGATGTCGCGGCTCATGACCTTCAGGTTCTTTCGCGCGCGCACGTGCTGTTTGGGGACGAAGTCCTCCACGCTGCCGCCGATGGGGGCGGGGCAAACGCAGCGTTCAAACAAGGGCAGCCGTCGCACGCCGCTCCGCTGCGCCAGCAGCGAGTCCCAGAACACCGTGTTCCCAATGCCGATGGGGCTGACGATTCCCAGGGCCGTAATGACCACTTCCGGATTGACTGCCATAGCGCACAAGACAATGGTGAGTAGAAAATTCGTTCAGCCCGAGCTGAGGCCAGGGCACTCTACGGAAGGCTGCTCGCCAACGAGATCTTTGCTGTAGATACGGTAGGTTTTATACCGCCGACCGCCGACCGCCTCAATGGTTCGATTGATGAGCCGATTGTCTTCCAGCGTCCAGCCCAGTTCCGCCCCGGTGTAGCCGATCACGTTTTTGCCGTATTCCAGCGTTCGCAGGATGAGCAGTTCAGCGATCCCGCGACGGCGGTGGCTTTCCAGAACGTCCAGGACCATCATCCGGGCCGTTTTGACATGACGGGCGCGGTACATCAGCCGAGCCAGGCCGATGGGGAGTCCAAACGTTGTCAGCCGGCCGTTGAGCGGACGAATGGCCTCGTTCAAATCGGGCAAGGTGATGCAGAAACCAACCGGCCGGCCCTCGCACTCCGCCAGCAGGACCTGTTCCGGTATGGCCACCTGCGCAATCCGCTTGGCCAAATAGCGAAACTCCGCGTCGGTCAAACGCACAAAGCCCCAGTTGTTTCGACGGGAGCCGTTGTACACCGACTCGCAACGTGCCACCTCCTCGTCGAAGTCTTTCTTGCGCAGGCAGCGAACCGTGACCTTGCCGCGATGCGCCAATCGTTCGGCCAGGCGGCTCCAGCGAGCGAGCATGTCGTTTGGATCGACAAACCACCAGCAATACAAGTCCTTGGTCTTCCGCAGGCCCCAGGCTTCGAGCAAGCCGCTGTAATACGGAGGATTGTGATTCATCATGATCCGCGGCGGAGTGTCGAAACCGTCCACCAGCAGACCGCAGGGGTAGTTGGTCGAGTAGTCGATCGGCCCCATGATCGAGGTCCGTCCCCGATCCTGCAGCCATCGAGCGGCAGCGTCCAGCAAGCGCGCCGCAACCTCCGGGGCATCGACCGACTCGAACATCCCGAAGCAGCCCAGGTTGGTCCCGTGCTGCTGGTTGTAGTTTGGGTCGTCGCTGACCAGGATGCGACCGACCGTCGTCTCGCTCCGGACTGCGATGAACTGGGTCGCGGCTCCGTGCGCGTAGAACGGATGGCGTTGCGAGTCGATCATCGCTTTGACATCCGCGATCAACGGAGGAACCCACTGGCGGTCTTGGGCATAGATCCGCCAGGGCAGTTCGATGAAGCGTTTCCGGTCTTCGCCACTGCGGACCTCGCGGATCTGAATCGCTCCGTCCGGCGCAGGGACGGCACGCTTCCAGGTTCGCAACAACGAAAGTGGCATGGCAGGGTCCGGATCAAAGCACTCAGTACCTGGGCGATGCTGACGGACTCGGCGATCCGTGACGCCGTACGGCCCGGGGCGCCCATACCTCCCGCGGCGTATGTCAATTATACACTAGGACTTGCTACGCGCTGACGACCGCGGCATCCTTCGTGTCCGCCCCTGCCGTTGGCGCGTTGTCCAGGTCGTACAAGCGGTATGTCTTCACTAGTTTCGCGCCCCCCTTCTCCAGACTGCCGCGCGAAAGGAGATTCGACTCTAACACCCAGGAAAACTCGGCCTCTTCCATACCCCAAGCCAGCGCTCGTGGGACCAGTCCGTGCATCAGCGCCATCCCTACGCCCATGCGCTGATACTCGGGAATCACATTCGTGCTGATCAGCCGGATGCGTTTCATCTCCTGGCGGTTGCGCAGCAGACGCCAGAAGCCGAAGGGGAACAACCGGCCGTCGATGAGCCGGATGCGCGGATTGTAGTCTGGCAGGCCGAAAACTGCGCCCACGAGTTCACCATCGATCTCCGCGCCCATCGAAAGCTCAGGGATCATCAGGTGCCGGAGCCCCTTGGCCATGTGCCGGACTTCGTTGGGGCTCATCGGCACGAATCCCCACGTGTTGGCCAACGAGCGATTGTAGACCGACAGGAACGCCTCCACGTCCTGCAAGAATCGCGATTTGTCCAAAGGGCGCAACTTGAGATTCAGGTGCTCGATGATCTGCAGCGCGATCGGCCCCAGCTTCGTGTGTACCTTGGGCAACATCTCAAGATTGCCCCAATAGGCATACAGGTCCTGCGCCTTGTGGAAGCCGTATTCTTCGATCAGGGCCTGATAGTAGGGACGGTTATAGGTCATCATGAACGTGGGCGGAGAATCGAAGCCTTCGATCAACAGCCCCAGCTCGTAGTTCAACGAAGGATTGGTCGGACCGCGCAGGCAATGCACGTCGCGTTCGGCGAGCCATGCGCGCACGGCGTCGAAGAGCCCAAAGGCCGCCTCACGGTCCTCGCGGCATTCGAAAAAGCCAAAGAAACCCCGCCGTTCGTGATAGCGCTCGATATGTCCTTCGTTGACGATCCCGGCGATCCGTCCGCACACCTGATCGCCCCGGAGTGCCAGGAACGTTTGGACCTGGTTCCTCTCGTAGAAGGGGTGGGAAGCATACCCAACGACTTCCTTCTGATTTCCACGCAACGGTGGGATCCAATTCGGGTCCCCCCGGTACAGTTCCCAAGGGAAGTTCAAGAACTGCTTGCGTTCGCGCCGCGTGGCGACGGGTTTGATGACCAAATCCGGCATACAATTTGTCCCGGTCGGGGTTGACCAAAGTCGCGATTGTACCGTGCTTTGCGAGCAGCGGTCAACCCGCCGGGTAGTTCTAAAGAGTAGTTGATAGGTTTGCGATTCCAGGCCGAGTTCGAGCGGCAGGGATTATCCCCAGCCCTCTGGAGGCTGGCGCACATGTCGTTCTCAACCGCGCCCGGCAAGGACTTCGATCGGTGTCGTTTCACCGGAGTGAGTGCCATGGGACTTGTCTGCAGCGGGAGGCGTGCTAGGGTAGGGGGACGGGAGGGGAGTTGCAGCAGTCAGGCGCGTTCTGCCTGCAGACATGCGGCACGCCGGGTTCGTGGCCGCTGCCAAGGTCAAGACTCTCGGTCGATTCATTGCCATGTCGCGAGTGCTGGTCACCGGCGCCAATGGGTTCATCGGTGCGCATCTGGTGCGCGCTCTGGTGACGCATGGCGACGATGTATCCTGCCTGGTTCGAATCGGTGCTTGCCTGGACCGTATCCGAGATCAGCCGGTGCGCTTGTGCTACGGAGATGTCACCCAGCCGGCAACTCTGCACTCGGCCGTGCGCAATATGGAGATCGTGTACCACCTGGCCGGCGCCACTCGCGCCTCAGGCCGGTTTCAAGAGGTCAATTCCATCGGCACTGGCTACGTGGCCCAAGTCTGCGCCGAACAAACTCGGCCACCGGTCCTGGTTCTGGTCTCCAGCCTGGCTGCCGCCGGCCCGGCTCCCACCGGCCGCGTCCGTCACGAGATCGATCGCCCTATCCAGGTCAGCCAATATGGCCGCAGCAAACGGGCGGGTGAGTTGAACGCGCAGCGCTTTGCGCACCGTGTCCCCATCACCGTGATCCGTCCGCCGATTGTGTTGGGGGAGATGGACCGGGTGGGGCTGGACCTCTTCCGTTGTGTAGCTCGCTACCGCGTAGCCTTTGTTCCTGGACTGGCGCGGCATCGCCACTCCGTGATTCATGCTCGCGATCTGGCGCAGTTGTTGATCCTGGCGGCAGAGCGTGGCAAACGGTTGCGCCCCGGGCTCGAGAATGGAAGTGGCACATCCCAGGGCTACTATTTCGCGGCGAGCGAGGCCAATCCCAGTTTCGACGAGTTGGGACGCATGATCGCCGCAGCGTTGGAGCAACCCTATGTGCTGTGCATCCCCGTCGCGATGCCTTTGGTCTGGCTCATGGCTGGCGGCGGCGAACTGCTCTCCCGGCTGGCTCGCCGACCGGTCTATCTGAACCTCGACAAGGCGGCTGAGGTGACGGCCGGGGCATGGGTCTGTTCGGGACGAGCGGCCTGTGAGGAGTTGGGATTCCGCGTCGGCGCCTGTCTGCAGCAGCGAATTCGCGAGACGGCCACCTGGTACCGGCAGGTTCAGTGGCTGGAGTGAGCGCTGTGTGGCCGAGCAACTTTGCGCGCGCTGGCGGTCGCAGGCTGCCGCCGGAGCAGCACACGCTGGCAAGACGCGAGGTCCGGGGGAAAGAGGGCGCCTGCAGCGGGGCCCAGATCGCCTTTAGGCACGCACCAGTTCCGCGCAGATTCCACCGGCGCGCAGCACCTTGTGCATCCGCGTGAACCACAGTTCTTTGTGCCAGTGCAAGCCGACCTGTTCGCAGGTTTGACGCAACTCGCGGCGATTGTAGGTGCGGCAGCACCACATCCGGCTGGTCCAGGCCCCCGAAAAGCTGTCTTCGGTGGTCAGCAGCAGCATCCTGGCGCCCGGCATCATGACGCGCGCCAGTTCAGCCAGCCCCATGCGTGGATCGGGGATATGTTCCAGCACGTAGCCGCACGTCACGCAGTCGAACGTGGCGTCGGCAAACGGGAGCCGAGTAATATCCGCGCCGAAGAACCGGGGGCGCGCGCTGCGCAAACGTATCCGAGCCCGGCGCAGCATCTCGTGCGAAAGGTCGAAGCCCAGCACCTCGGCCTCCGGATCCGCATACTTCAAGAGATGCTTGACGATCTGCCCGGCGCCGCTGCCCACATCCAGAATCCGCCGTGCCCCGTGCAAGTCGAACACCCGTTTGCGAATCAACCGCTCGCCCAACACGGTGTGCAGCGACAGAAAACTGCACGTGGCCAACAATGCCCCCTGCGGCCCATCGTACACGTCTCGGACCTTCTCCCGGTACTCTTCGTAGCTCAACCGATCGATGGAACGGTGTTCCAGCAGGCGATTGATGACATTCCTACGCTCGCCCCGATGGACGGGCTTCTTTCGGCGGGGGAGGCTGCGCTGAGGACTGGTCAAAGGCGTCATGGTATCGAAGGCCATTACCTCGCTTTCCAGGATCGTCCGACGATCGAGCAGACAACGTATCGCAACGATTTCTAGATATACCACCAGGCGCGCAAGACGGCTAGACCGGCACTGCTGGCCACGGGGTAGATTTCGCTCGGCACAGCCCTCTATCCCCACTTTCGCGGAATGTCGCCGCGATCGCTCCAGATTACCACTTTGGGGTCGACGGCCCGTCCACCTCCCCCACCGTCAGTCGGCGCGCCTGGCATGGTTTTCGCCAAACGAGGTGTACAGCCGCTCCGCCAGGGCCAAGGCTTCGTCCCGGCTGCCAATCTCGCCCTCTAGCTGTGCGTCGCGAATGGCTTCCAGCACATGGCGGAACGCCGGTCCGGCCTTCCAGCCCCGTTGCAGCAGATCCCCTCCGGTGAGTAGAGGGTTTGGGTCGAACTTCTCGCGTGGGCCCTCCAGCAACTCCAGGCACCATGCTGCGTCGGCCGGGTCGGCTTGTCCCGCGCGCGCGGCGGCGCTCGTCATCGCACTGAGATTGGCAGCGTCGGCATGGGCCAAGACCCGAAACAGACGACAACGCGGTTGGCGCCGCGCACCCCTAAGTGCTTGGTGGTGGTCCACCAGCCAAACCAGGCTCTCGATTTCCTTGTTCGACAACCGCCACCGCAGGCCCACACTCTGCGCGCCGCCAGCGTCAACCAGGCCGCTCAGAAGCACGGCCAGCGCCGAGGGAAAGCGCGGGGCCCGCAATTCGCCCAGCACCGCCAGGTTTCGCTCCAGGCCTTGCTTGGCCGCAGCCTCCGATGCAAGGATCTCTGGGAGAACCGTTTCTGCCAGGCGCGCCTGGACCAACAACCGCAGTCCTCGAACGCGGTAGGTCTCGACCAACAGGCGCCGCATTTCGGCCGCGATTCGTTCCGGGCTGACAACCGAGATTTGGTCGGCTGTGCGCTGAATCGCGGTCCATGTCGCCTCGTCCAGATGGAAGTCAAAGGTGGCTGCAAACCGCACCGCGCGCAGCATCCGCAACTTGTCTTCCGCAAATCGTTCAGCCGGATCACCGATGGCACGGATGATCCCTTGCGCCAAGTCGGCCTGGCCGCCGACGTAGTCCAACACACGATCTTCCACCGGATCGTAAAACAGTCCGTTGATGGTGAAATCGCGCCGTGAGGCGTCTTCCTCGGCGGAACTGAAGGTCACCGAATCTGGATGCCGTCCGTCGCTGTAGGCCGCATCGCGGCGGAAGGTAGTCACTTCCACCTGACCAGCACCGGTGGGGCCCACCACCATGATGACTCCGAACGCGGCTCCCACAGGCACCGTCCGCCGCCGCCCGAACAGGTCCCGCACCTGGTCCGGCAGCGCATTGGTTGCCACGTCATAGTCTTTTGGCGTGCGTCGCATGAGATGATCGCGCACGCACCCCCCGGCCCAATACGCGTCGTATCCGGCTACGCGTAGCCGTTGGAGCACTTCCCGGGCGAACTCTCGTTGGTGCAGGGGGGAAAGGAGGGGCATCGCCTTCTGGGATGGCCAAGGGAAACTGGGCAGTGGTTCGCAAGAGTGAAGGGTAGTCCAGATCACCCAATAAGACAATCGCAGCCCGCTGATCCTGGCAAGTCAGGCGGCCCACGCAGGAAGCAGAAATGGACTTCGAGAGGCCATCGTGTTTCTGGCCACCCTGGTACGGGGTGAGCGGAACCACCAGATCTACCGGTGGCAGGGTTGAAAATCGGCCCTCCAAAGGCGATGATACGTGCTTGCGCGCCTGGGCGTTCAGCCAGGCGCGCCATCTGGAGGAGGGTTCTAGCGTGCTGCGGTTCATGTTTCGATCCAAGATCCATCGGGCCACGCTGACCGGTACCGATTTGGACTACGAGGGCAGTATCACCATCGATCGCGACCTGATCGACGCCGCAGGTTTGCTCGTCGGCGAGCAGGTGCACGTGCTGAATCTGAGCAACGGCCAGCGACTTATCACCTATGTGATTGAGGCCGCTCCCGGAACAGGCACGGTGTTGCTGAATGGTCCAGCGGCCCGGCTTGGCCTGCGTGGCGACAAGGTCGTGATCCTCTCGTATTGCGGCATGACCGACGAGGAAGCTCGCACCCATCGGCCGACGGTCGTGCATGTCGACGATCAGAACCGTATCGTCCCGCGCCCGTAAACGGCTGCCGGTGTTGTGGCTCACTGCCGCGTCGGCTGGCGCGACCCCCGCTTGCTGCAGGGAGACGATCCCTGAGTGCATGCGACCGCGCGCGTTGGGTGCAACGGCGACTAGTTCTGATGGGTGGTGTCGGCGGCTTCGTGACTTCAGTTGATGCCCGGTGATCCCCCCGGCCATGCTAGACTTGGGGTGTCGGCGCGGTTGGGAGTTCGGCATCCAGTCACGCGAGCTACGCGGTTCATGACTCCGCAATCTCATTTTCTCCAAGTGGGACTGTCCTTGTTCCTGGGGCTCCTGGTGGGCCTGCAGCGACAGCGCACGGCCCCCGGCATGCCTGGCGTGCGTACCTTTCCGTTGATCACCGTGCTAGGCACGATTTGCGGGATTCTCGCCGATTCGTGGGGGGGGTGGTTGGTGGCGGCCGGTCTGCTGGGAGTCGTTGCCGTCTCGAGCACGGCTCGATTCCTCCGTGCCCAGCACAACGACCTCGACAGCGGCACCACGACCGACATGGCGGCCCTGGTCATGTACGGCGTCGGTGCAATGCTGGCTGCGGGAATGCTCCAGGTCCCGGTGGCCATCGGCGGCGGAGTCGCCGTCCTGCTTCATCTGAAGCCCCAAATGCACCGCTTTGCCGAACGTTTGGGCGACACCGACGTCCGGGCGATCATGCAGTTTGTGCTGATTGCCCTCATCATCCTGCCGGTTCTTCCGGCCGGCCGATACGGCCCCCTCGAAGTCTTCAATCCCTTCGAGACGTGGCTGATTGTCGTGCTGATCGTGGGGCTCAGCCTGGCCGGTTACCTCGCCTATCGCTTCTTTGGACGCGACGCGGGAATCATGCTGGGGGGTATCCTCGGGGGCCTCATCTCCAGCACTGCGACCACGGTCAGCTATTCACGGCAAGCACGCTCTGACGATGCCAGTGAACGTGCGGCCGCCGTGGTCATCATGATTGCCTCGACGGTGGCTCTGGCACGCGTGGCTTTCGCCGCGGGGGTGGTCTCCCTCGATTTCTTGATACGCTTGGGCCCCCCGTTGCTGATCGTCGGCAGCCTGATGCTGCTCCCCTCATTGGTGCTCTGGGCGCGCGTGCGTCGCGAATCCAGTCCCATGCCGGTGCCGGAGAATCCGACCCAACTCAAGTCGGCAATTGTCTTCGCGCTGTTGTACACGGTGGTCCTCCTGGCCTTGGCTGCGGCCAAGCACTATGGCCAGTCGATGGGGATGTTCGCCATCGCCGGGCTCTCTGGCCTGACCGACATGGACGCCATCACCCTCTCCACGGCGCGAATGTCCCAGGTCGATCCGCAGGTTGTCGCCGAGGGCTGGCGACTGGTCATGGTCGCCGCCTTGGCCAATCTGTTTGCCAAGGCCGCGTTGGCCGGTGTGCTGGGCGGGGCACGCCTGTTGTGGCATCTGACCGCGCTGTTCACCCCGCCCTTGCTAGCAGGGGTTCTGCTGCTCTGGCTGTGGTAGGCTAGGGACGTTGGCCGACCGATCAGCCGGTCTGCAAAACAACCCTTCGGCGTGATACCTCCTCACCGCCCGGTTGTGCTAGGCTGATAGCTGTCACCTGGTCTCTTTTCGGGGCTTGCGTTGTCGGTGCACCGAGGGCCCCGGAGCGGAAATCCCCGTTTCCTACCTCCCCATGGCTCGGTTGGTACCTGGGCAATGCCGAGATCAACAGAGGAGTTCCCCGCCATGGCGCGAACGGTGATCTTGCCCCCCAGCGAACCCACCAGCAGCCACGTGAAGGCTGGCGGCTGGTGGCATGACGCGTCTGACGGGCAGCGACTGGTCTGCGATCTCTGCCCGCGCGCCTGCTCGTTGGCCGAAGGCGACCGTGGATTCTGTTTCGTGCGTCAGAACCTGCAAGGGCGCATGGTCTTGGCCACCTACGGTCGCAGCACCGGGTTCTGCATCGATCCGATCGAGAAGAAGCCGCTCAATCAGTTCTATCCCGGTACCGCCACGCTCTCGTTCGGCACCGCCGGTTGCAACCTGGGCTGCAAGTTCTGTCAGAACTGGACCAGTTCCAAGTCACGCCGGGTCGAGGTCGCCTCGGAAGTGGCCGAGCCCGAGACGATCGCCCGGGCCGCGGAGGAACTGGGCTGCCGTAGTGTGGCCTTCACCTACAATGACCCCGTGGTCTGGGCGGAATACGCCATCGACACGGCACGCATCTGCCGCCAACGCGGGATCAAGACCGTGGCCGTCACGGCCGGCTACATCCAGCCCGAGGCGCGCCGTGCCTTCTTCGAGTTCATCGATGCCGCCAACGTCGATCTCAAAGCCTTCAGCGAGGAGTTCTATTGGCGCATGGCGGGCGCGCATCTGGCCCCTGTGCTGGATACCATCCGCTGGCTGGTCAACGAGACCGACGTGTGGGTCGAGTTGACCAACCTGGTCATTCCGCAGGCGAACGACTCGGGCGAGGAAATCCAACGCATGTGCGACTGGATTCTGAACGAGTTGGGAGCGGACGTACCGCTGCACTTCACGGCGTTTCACCCGGATTTTCGTCTTACGGATCGGGAGCCCACGCCGCCCCAGACGCTGGTCCAGGCCTACGAAACGGCGCGCGCCGCCGGCCTGCACTATGTCTATACCGGCAACCTCTGTGACCCCGCTCACGAGAGTACCTATTGCCCCGCCTGTAATCAAAAGGTGATTCATCGCGATCGCTACAGTCTGGGGGCCTACGAGTTGGTCGACGGCTTCTGTCGCCACTGCGCTCATCGGATTGCGGGCCATTTTGATGCACAGCCCGGCGATTGGGGCGCGCGGCGCGAAACGGTCCCGATCGCCTCCTACGCCCGAGCCAAGTCCAGCGTGCCGCTCTTCGAGGACGACGAGGACCGCCCCAAGTTCAGCCCGCAACAGGAACAGCGGATCTTCCAGGCCGCCGGCCTGCGCGTCGTCTCCGTGGTCCGCGGCCAAACGCCTTTGCCGTTGACCGAACTCTTGGGTGACACCGCTGTGCAGCCCTTGTATGGGGCCTTTGTGAGTCTGAAGCGCGGCGGGCAATTGCGATCCTGCTGCGGCTACCTGGGAGAGTCCATCCCGTTGGCCTCGGCCGTGGAGCAGGCGGCGGTTCGAGCCGCCAAGGAGGACCCGCGTTTCCCGCCCATTTCCTCAGAGGAACTGGGCCAACTGGACATGGATGTCTGGTTGCTGTGGGGGCCGGAGCCCATGACGGCTCGCGGCGAAGACCGCGTCCACTGCGTGCAAATCGGCCGCCATGGGTTACAGGTGGCGCGGGGAAGTCGCCGGGGCTTGCTCTTGCCGGGCGTGGCTGTGGAGCACCATCTCGATGCGCGGCGATTCCTGGAACAGGTGTGCCTCAAGGCGGGCCTGCCGATGGATGCCTGGCTGCGAGATGACACGGCGGTATTCACCTTCGAAGGGTTTGCGATTCACGGTTCCCTGGAATCGGCGCTGCGTGGCGCGCGCCAACCGCTGCTGCGTCCTCCGGCCGTGGCGGGGACCTTCTACCCGGCCGAATCGCCGCAAGTGCAACGCATGCTGGACGAAATGCTGCCGGCCCAAGCCACGCCCGAATTCTGGGCGGGCGCCTTGGTTCCTCATGCCGGCTGGAGGTACTCGGGCCGACTGGCGTGCCAGACCTTGGCACGCGTGCGAATTCCATCGCAGGTCATCGTGCTTTGTCCCAAACATCGTCCGGGCGGGGCCGATTGGGCTGTGGCGCCCTTCGACGCCTGGCAAATCCCGGGCACTGCCGTGCCGTCCGACCCGGCTCTCGCCCAACGGCTGGCGGCTTCGATCAGCGGGCTGGAGTTGGACGCGACGGCCCATCGTCAGGAACACGCCATCGAGGTCCAGTTGCCCATGCTGGCCCGCCTCGCGCCCGAGGCCAAGGTGCTGGGCATCACGATTGGTGATGGCAGCCTGGATCGCTTGGAACAATTCGGAGAACAGTTGGCCGGCGTACTGCGGCCCATGGAATCGCGCCCGCTGTTGGTCATTTCCAGCGACATGAATCACTTTGCCAACGACGCCGATACGCGTCACCTCGACCGCTTGGCACTGGATGCGATCGAAGCCCGCGATCCGCAGCGGCTGTTCGAAACGGTGCAGCGTCATCGCATTTCGATGTGTGGCGTGCGGCCGGCCGTGATCGTGATGTGCGCGCTACGCAGCTTGGGATTGCTGCACCGTTGCGAACGGGTGGGCTACACGACCAGTGCCGAGGCCAGCGGCGACACGCAGCGCGTGGTGGGGTATGCCGGAGCCCTGTTCGGGTAGCGCACTTCGGTCCTCACGGCTCCCGCACCGCGTCGTCACGGCCGCTCCATTGTCTCAGGTGTCGCTGCAAGGTGCGGAGCGAGATACCCAAGGCTTCTGCCGTTCGGGTTCGGTTGCCGCCGTGCTGCTCCAACGTCCGCAGGGTGGCCGAGCGCTGGACCTCATCCAGGGAACGGGCGTCGGTCGTCGGCCCTTCGGCTACCGTGCCTGGCTCGAAATCCTGGGAGATGTTCCTGGGCAGATCCTCCACCGTGAGCACTGGCCCGCGCGCCATGACTACCATGCACTCCATCGCGTTGCGGAGCTGGCGCACGTTGCCCGGCCAGGCGAAGGCTTGCATGCGTTGCATCAGCTCCGGGGCAATCTGCAGAGGCGCGACGCGGTTGGCCTCGCAGAATTGATGCAGGAAGAAGTCGGCCAGTAGCGGAATGTCATCCACTCGATCGCGCAACGGCGGCAGGCAAATCGCGACTACGTTGAGCCGGTAATAGAGATCCTCGCGAAATGCTCCCCGGGCGACCATTTGCTGCAGATTGCGACTGGTCGCGGCCACCACGCGCACGTTCACTGTCCGGTTGTCGTTGGAACCCACCGGCGTGACCGTGTGATTCTCCAACGCGCGCAGCAGCTTCGCCTGCGAGGTCAACGGGAAATCGCCGATCTCATCGATGAAGATCGTCCCATCGTTGGCCGACTCGAAACGGCCCATCCGCGGGCTCGTCGCGCCGGTAAAGGCCCCGCGAACATGCCCAAACAACTCGCTCTCGGCCAGCGATTCGGGAATCGCCGCCATGTTCACCACCACGAACGGTCCCTCCTGCCGCGGGCCATTCTCGTGGATCGCCTCGGCGATCAACTCCTTTCCCGTGCCCGACTCGCCCAAGATCAACACGGTGCTCTCGGCCTGCGCCGCCCGACGGGTTTGATCAAAGACGTCGAGCATCGCTGCCGATTGCCCGACCATCCGTTCCATGCCATCCGCTCCACTGACTGGAACCGGGGCCTGGAAGCAGGCGGGAGCGGCCTCGGGATGCTCTTTCAGAACGTGGCGGATCAACTCCAGCAACTGGTCTGGATAAATGGGTTTGGTGAGGTAGTCCCGGGCCCCGAGCTTCATGGCCAGCACGGCCGATTCCACGTCGCCGTAGGCCGTTATCATGATGAAGGGCGTGTGCGGCCGCTGCGACTTCCAGTAACGAAGCAGATCCAACCCACTACTCTTGCCCATCCGCAGATCGCTGAGGATCAGGTCGATCGGCTCGTGGATGTGCTCCAGGGCCTCCTGCGGATTCGCCGTTGCCAGCACATCGAAGCCTTCCAACCGCAGCACGCGATCCAGGGCTTCGCGTTCGCCAGGACCGTCTTCCACGACCAGAATCCGAGCACTCTGAGCCATAGATGCCTTTTGCCGCGGATGGACTGCGGCGCCCTTGGATCCGACACCAAGCGAGGGATTCGTAGCTGCTTCACAACCACTTGGCGCCAAAGGCTTTATCTTCCGTGGTTCAAACGCTGGCGTCAACACCCCCACTGTGGTCTCTGAAGGCTCGCCAACGACCTGGGCCGCACGAGCCGCTCGGGGCCTGTGCGGCGTAAGGCTTTGCGCAGACGCCTCCTGGAGAGCAGCTAATTTGGATCGGCTTTGCGGAAAACTCCTTTTGTGCCGATAAGAGAAGAAGACGTGATCGCGTAAACGGTAGGGCCCACTCACTCAATGCGGATCGGCTATGGCCATGGATGTGCCGAAGCAGACAGCCCGAGCACGGAGAAGTCGCCGTAACGCCAGTTGGGGGAAAAGCTTGGTGCTTTGGGCCTTGTTGCCGACCGGTCTGGGGTGCGGGGGGTTGCAACACTGGTGGCACAACGGCGGCCTGGTCGGCCCCAACTACGGCACTCCCTCAGCAGAGGTCGCCGAGGCTTGGATCGATGCCGACTCACCCCAGTTGAAGTCGGCCCCGGTCGACCCCGTTGCATGGTGGACCGTCTTCGGCGACCCCGTGTTGAACCACCTGGTCCAGCATGCTTCCCAACAGAACCTGTCGCTGCGTGCGGCCTGCCAGCGGATCCTCGAAGCGCGCGCCGAGCGGGGTGTTGCCGCCGGTTCGCTCTTTGCCCAACAACAGGAGATGACCGGGACTTACTCCCGCAACGGGTTCAGCCGGAATGCCTATCCCTTTGGCAGCTTCCCGATCAAGATGGACTACGATGACTGGCAGGTCGGGTTCGACGCTGCCTGGGAACTGGACTTCTGGGGACGTTTTCGCCGCGCGGTCGAGGCGGCCGACGCGCACCTCGACGCGCAGTGCGCCGCCTATGACGAAGTTCTGGTCATGCTGCAGGCCGAAGTGGCCGCCAGCTACATCCAGATGCGCGCCATGGAAGAACGGTTGCAGTTGGCTCGCCAGAATGTGGAATTGCAGCGCAAGACCCTGCAACTGGCGGACACTCGGTTCCGCGGCGGGATGGTCAGCGAACTGGACACGCAGCAGTCCAAGGCCATCCTGGCCGTGACTGAGGCTTTGATCCCCAGTCTCGAAGCCGCGCGGCGGCGGTTCCAGAATCGTCTGTGTGTGCTCCTGGCCGTGCCGCCGCACGACATGAGCGACGAAATCGCCCCGAGCCGGGGCATTCCCGCCGCGCCCGCCGAGGTCGCCGTGGGAATCCCCGCTGAACTGCTCCGCCGCCGGCCTGACGTGCGGCGCGCCGAACGCGAGGCGGCCGCTCTGAGTGCGCGCATCGGCATCGCCGAGGCGGAGTTCTATCCCCACATCGCCATCACCGGCACGATCGGCATCGAGTCGCAATACTTGAGCGACCTGTTCCACGGCGACAGCCTGATGGGGCGGGTCGGCCCCGGTTTCAAATGGAACCTGCTCAACTACGGCCGGATCGCCAACAACGTGCGCGCTGCCGAGGCCCGCTTCTGCCAGGCCGTACTCAACTACCGCGACACGGTCCTCAAGGCGAACGAGGAGGTCGAGAACGCCTTGGCGGCGTTCCTTCAGGAGCGGCTCCGCGTGCAGGCCTTGAACGAAGCCACCGCGGCCTTGGCCCGTGCCGTCGAATTGGCCACGCATCAGTACCAGCAAGGGGTGATTGACTTCCAGCCCTTACTCGACTCGCAGCGCGGACTGGTCCAGCAGCAGGACCTGGCCACCGAAAGCCGCGCTCAGGCCAGCATCCACCTGGTGGCGGTCTACAAGGCCCTGGGCGGCGGCTGGCAGGCGCGCCTCGGGCTGCCCGAACCCGAAGGCGTGGAAATGCTCCCGCCGCCGCTGGACGAGGCGCGTCCCCTGCGCGCGACCACAGAAACGACCTCCGGCCTGCCACAAGATTCCGATCCGCCGCGTCCGGCCCCCGTACGGCAACCGGATTGAATCACAGCGAGTCTGACCTGTGACGTCACTTCGCGGCCGGCAGCCTCAAGGCTTCTTGCCCTACGCCGCGCTTCATCAGTTCCACCAATTCGCCCAGGTGCTTGGCATACACGCCGCGCGGGTCCGTGTCGTGCTTCTTGCACAGCGAGGCGGCCATGCCCACCACTTCGCCCATCATGCCGGTGGTCTTCTGCACGCGGATCGTGCCCAGGGCCACGTGCGTCACGCTGATGTTGCGCCCCGCCATGAACAGGTTGGAGATGTTTCGTGAGTACAGGCAGCGGTAGGGAATGGGGTACGGTTTGATCTTGGTGTGCTTGGCGACGCTGCGGAACTCCTCGCCCGGAAAATACTTGGTACAGGCGGGCGCCGGGAAGTGCAGGTCGATGCTCCAGGTCGTGGTGACGCTGGCGTCGGGGTACGGTCGGGCGTCGACCACATCCTGCTGTTGCAGGATGACGTCGCCCATCAGCCGCCGCGATTCGCGTTTGCCGCCCACATAGGCCACCCAGTCCAGGCGGTAATTGGCGTATTTCGCCTTGTCGCTGGCGTGGTTCTTCAAGAACGCCCAGTTCCCGTATGTCGCGCGAAACGCATGGTCGCGCACCTGCTCGAACTGGTCGACCTGGTTCAACTGCATGCCGGTCTCCCAGTCCCAGTCCCCCTTCAGCGTGCGCTGGCAACTGTCTTCGCTGAACCGCAGGGCCCAGGGGCAGTCGGGAAAGGCCGACGGCTTGGACTCTTCGGCCGTGTACCACTGCACCGACGTGCCCATCACCAGTTGGTCGGCTTCGTCCGGCGCGCGTTCTTCGTTGGTCATGCTCTTGGGCTCGCGCCCCATGCGCCACTCGGCCCCGGCCAGGTAACCCAACGTCCCATCGCCCGTGCAGTCCACAAACCAGCGCGCCGTGAAGCGATAGTCGCGTCCGGTCTCGATGTGCCGCGCCACGACCGCCGCGATCCGCCCCTCGCGGACCTCGGCCCGGATGACGTGCAGGTTCAGGAACAGGCTGGCTTGCGATTCGCCGCGGACCACGGCCTCTTTGCGCCCGTCTTCGTAGATCATCGCGGGGCCGGCGTTGTGGATCTTCTCGCGCTCCGGGCACTGCGCGGCGTAGGCCAGGATCTTCTGGTTCTTGGGATCGTCGGGATTCCGCCGCGCCTCGCGGATCTCGTGATATCCAATCGGGCCGATCTCCTCGACCAGGTCGCCCAGGCGCGGAAAGGGCTCCTGATGCACCTTGCCCGAGTTGCCCACACGTACCTCGGAACTGTTGTTGCCGCCCAGCACGGGCCGATCGTGGATCAAGGCCGTCTTGCATCCCAAGCGCGCGGCCGACACGGCAGCGCAGCAGCCCGCCATCCCGCCGCCGACCACCACCACGTCAAACTGCCCGCCTGCTTCCGGCTCTGAAGGATAGTTGCCGGCCCAGCGGCGGAACATTTTCAGTTCCGGCCCGGCGTCGGGCGGTGTGAATGCCTCGTCGGCGACAAACAGGATCGCGTCGCACCGCCCCTCGAAGCCGGTCAGATCGTGCAAGGCCAACGAGGCTTTGGCCTGGGGCACTTCGACCGTGCCGCCCGACTGCCAATGCCACGCCGCGCCTTCCGTGCCGAACACCGTCTTCAAGGCCTGGCCATTGACCAGCAACTGGAACTTGCCCGGCGCCCCGGGGACCTTCCACGTGGCCACCCAGTCGCGCGTGCGAACGAAGACCCGATACCGGCCTGGGGCGGGAAACGTGACGCTGGCGCTGGCGTCCTTCACGGGCACGCCCAGTCCGTGTGCCAAGAGGAACGGCGAGCCCATCTGATCCATGAACTGCTGATCCACCACCCATCCGCCCCGGTCCGCGAAGCTTTCCGCCTCGACCAGCAGCAGTTTGCCGCGGTCCGACGTCTGCGCGCCAATCGCCGCGGTGCAAGGAATCGCCACTGCCAACAACAAGATCCAGACACGGTCGCAGCGTGACATGCCGTCTCCTCGGAAGGTAGGGGTGCTGGGATAAGCCCACGCGGTGTGATCGTTTCCTCAGGATAAAGCCCCTGAGGGTGGCCTGCAAGCGGTGATCATCCCTTTCCCGGGCAGCCGCTATTTACCAAGCTCCGACCGGGCGTTATATTTGAAGGTCTGGGTCGGAAGTGCTTGAGGGCGCAAGGGAAGCGTCCGGCCGACGTTGTCCGATTCGGGGCGGTAGCTCAGTTGGGAGAGCACGGGCTTTGCAAGTCCGGGGTCGAGGGTTCGAGCCCCTTCCGCTCCACTCGTTCGAAGCTTTGCCGAATCCGATGCGGAGTGACGGACACGACGGCCCCGGCTTCCGGCCGTATCGGCTCGAATCCGGACGGAATTGCGATCATTGACTGCGCCGGCATCAATCGTTGTCTTGGTGTCCTTCTACCCTCCGCTTTGGAGTCAGCCGGCCGAGGGACCGTGGCGGCCTCGATCGTAGCCTTGCCAACGGGTGGCAAAGGCGGCTTCTTGATTTGGGACCCAGGTTTGGGGATTCAATCGAGCTTGGGCCACACGGAAGCCCAGGTTGTTGAGATCGCTTTCCGCGAAACATCGCCGGGCTTCGCCCAGGGTTAGGAACACCTTGTTCCTGACCGTCGCTCGCTAGGGTACGAACGGGATGGACCTCTCGCTCCGCTCGGGGCTGCTCCGCAGCCCACGGCACCAGCCCGTTCGACCTCTGCTCGCTAACTCTCTTGCTCAGTCCGCCGGAACTTGGGCCACGCGGAAGCCGAGGTTGTAGTCCCGGATGCCGGGCGCGAACCTGCGACGACCCGCCGACCGGCAGTGCCCGGCGCGGCTGACCCAGCCCCCGCCGCGACGCACGCGGTCCGAGCCCCCGGACGGCCCCGTCGGGTCGTCCTTTGGCGAACCCGCGTAATATTCTGCTTCATACCAATCCTGGCACCACTCCCACACGTTGCCGTGCATGTCGTACAGACCAAACGCGTTCGGTCGGTACGCTCCCACCGGGGCTGTGAACACGTACCCATCGCTGGCCGCGATGTTGTACTTCAAGTCCGTGAACTTCGCCTTCGCCGTGGCGTCGGACACGTTGCCCACCTGGGCCAGGCTCTCAGGGTCGTCTCCACTGGAATACCGCGTCGTCGTCCCCGCCCGGCAGGCATATTCCCACTCGGCTTCCGTGGGCAGCCGATACGTCTTGCCTTCCTTGCGGCTAAGCCACTCACAGAAGGCCACTGCGTCGTTCCAACTCACATTGACCACCGGGTGCTCATCAGTCTGCGGGAAACCCACCTTGCGCCACGAGCAGTCCTTGTTCTTCTCAAACTTGCCTGTCTCGGCGTTGAAGCCCCAGGCCCCCTCGAAGCCTTCGTTCTTCTCCGCATCGGTCTTGTAGCTGGCGTCGCTGACGAAGCGGCGGAACTGGCCCACCGTGACCTCATGTTGCCCCAGGTAGAACGGCCGCGTAATCCGTACCCGGTGCTGCGGGTATTCGTCCTTGAACAGAATGGCCATCATCAACTCCATGCTGTAGGCCCGCTTGTAGTAGGCTGCCAGTTCGTCGGCCGATTCGCCGTTGCCCATCATGAACTCCCCCGCCGGGATCAAGACCAGCTTCATCCCTATCGAGTTGGTGATCTCTCGCTGTTGCTGGCGAGCCTTGCCGATCTCAAATGGCCCGCTGATCTCGCCCTTCAGGGCTGGAGTCTGGTAGTCATTGAACTTTCGGGCCACGTGTTTCGCCGTAGACAAACTGGCGTAGTCGTACAGTCCCGCCAGCGACACGCTCCCCTCGGCGTTGGCCGCCTTGCCCCGTAGACCTTCCAGAACAAAGTGCATGAACACGCCGTGGCTAAACTGTTCGTCTTCCATCGAAATCTGGCCCGGTCCGCAACTGTTCAACAGCAGAATTCCGGCCGGAGGGGCATCCTTGACCGCGTCGAACTCCGCGACGCTGCGGGCAAGAGCCACGCTCCGCCGCCCGGCCGGAACCACGTCGTTGCGGCAGGCATCGACCAGCAGTAACTTCAGGGCGGCCTGGCATTTGTTCACACGCTCGTAAACGCTATCCAGTGAAATGCTCGTGCTGGAGAGCTTGTCGAGGCGGGCATCGACGGGGCATAGATAGCTCTTGCCGTCGAGTTGCACGCCGTGGCCGCTGAAACCCACGATCAGCAAGTCGTCCGACCGAACCATGGTTAGCACCAGGTCCAACTGCTTCTCGATGTTCTCGCGGAAGGGTCGATACTTGTTCTCCGTGGCCTTGTCGTGGAGCAGGAAGACCTGGTCCTGGGGAAAGCCCGAGGCCACCAGTTGTTCGGCCAGGGCCTTCTGGTCGTTGCCAGCGAAACGCAACTTGCCCAGCTCGTTGTAGTCGTCCACGCCGATCAGCACGGCCCAGCGGCCCTTGGCGTCGTCTGCCTTCTTCGGCTGGGCCTGCGCGGCAGGGATCGCCAATAGCACCACCAGGACCGCCAGGGCCGCGCTGCACATGCGCCGAAACATCGCTGGATCTCCCGCTAAGGTCTTCTGCCAAGCCGTCATTTCCGATCACACCACCGGGACCCGATAAGCCACCCCCCAGTGTAACTGCTTTCGAGCCGGCCTGGCAAGGCACTCCACACCGTGGGCGGCCCCGACTTCATGAGACAGGGAATCGGACGCTGGCCTGGCGCAACCGAACGCACGGCATCGCGACTCGTTCGGCAGTTCCCCAAAGTCCTTACAAACGAAAACGCCGCTTGTGACGTGCCCCGCATTGGAGAGCCTCCTGGAAGATGTTGGGGGCGTGACCGCCATCGGCTATTGCTTCGGCGGCACCTGCGTCCTGGAATTGGCGCGCAGTGGCGTGGACATCGCCGGTGCAGTGCGCTTTCACGACGGTTTGGATATGCCGTCCCCAACCGACGCTCGAAGATGCGTCTGAAGAGAACTTCGGGAAACTGCTCCCGCAGCCACCCTCTCTTTGGACTCCTCCTTCGGGGACAGGGGGGCGAATGCGCCGAGAATCGGCATCAGCCTTCTTGCAATCGGCGTGTGCCCTGCGCATACTGCCAGCGTACGGCCCGTTGTGAGGGCACTGGTTCAACTCCGCTTGTTTTGCTTCATACTCCGGGGGACGACCATGCCTCAGACCGCAATTCGGCGTCTTCTGTGCGGCGTCGTGGTCTTGTGCGTGACGCTGGGGGCCAACGCGGCCCGCGCTGACATCGTGATGGTCAACGTGGGCAATGCGGGCAACGCCGCCGACAGCACCGGCTACGGCTCGGTGGGTTACAACTACCAGATCGGCAAGTACGAGGTCACGGCGGGGCAGTACACAGCCTTCTTAAGCGCCGTGGCGGCCACCGACACCTACGGGCTGTACAACATCGACATGTGGAGCAGCAGCTACGGCTGCAAGATCGAGCGGAGCGGCTCTTCGGGGAGCTACACGTATAGCGTTGCGAGCGACTACGCGAGCCGGCCGGTGAACTACGTCTCCTGGTACGACGCGGCGCGGTACACGAACTGGCTGACCACGGGGAACACGGAAAGCGGGGTGTACACGTTCTCCGGTGGGACGTTGCAGAGCATTGCGGACCACCAGTTGGCCGGGGCGACCTACGGCACGGCCTACTTCATCCCCACGGAGAACGAATGGTACAAGGCGGCGTACCATGACAAGAGCGCTGGTACGGCGGGCACGTACTTCGACTATCCGACCAGCAGCGACACGGCCCCGGGGCGGGACATGACCGAGGACACCAACCCTGGAAACAACGCCAACTACTACGCTAGCGGCTACTGGATCGGGAGTCCATACTACCGCACCACTGTTGGCGAGTTTGAGCTTTCGGACAGTCCGTATGGCACGTTTGACCAGGGCGGCAACGTGTGGGAGTGGAACGAGGCTGATATCTTTGGGGATGGTTCGTCGCGTGGGTTGCGTGGCGGGTCGTTCGCCCACGGCTCGGTCACCCTGGCCTCGTCCTATCGGGTCAGCAGCGACCCGACGTTCGAGGACATCAGCATCGGTTTCCGCGTGTCAAGTGTTCCTGAGCCGGGTAGCATTGCCTTGTTGGTCAGCGGTGGCGTTGTGGGTCTGACTTGGTGGTGGCGCCGCACGTCGCACGGCGGGAGGCGAAGCCCAGGAACTACCCGGTCGTCCAGCGTGCCCACCCCTGCGGTGCGCAGGCGAAGAACAAGGCGCGGCCGTGGCGAGTAGCTTGCCGAAAGGCGCGGCCGGGGCCGAATATCCGGCAGGCCGCGAGCCCCCGGTGGGCTTGTGGCCTGCCGATCCGGCTATGGCCTTCAAGGCGTTTCTGCGGGTCAATCGCCGCGTGTTCATCGCATCACCTTCGTAGCTTGGGGATCGAGATTGCCGGCTTGGAGCAAGGCCCCGGCCAGAACCTCCGGCGCGCACTCGGCTATCCGTGCGATGTGCGTCAGGTCGTTGCCAAGGAGTGCGATCCCGGAGCTGGCCGGCCCCTCGACTCTCAGGAACGCGCACTCGGCGAGACCCGGCTGGCAGCCGGAGATCAGCGCTGCGTTGGTCTGCCGTAGCCAGACGAGCGCCGTTGTCCGCGCTACACTCTGCGCCTTCAGATCGAAGACCTTCACCTTCTGGGCGTCGTCGAGCAACAGCGCAGGCCGCTTGTCGGGCTGATCGGGCCAAGAAGATCCGAGCAAGGAAGAGGAACGAGAAGATGAAACAGCGAACAGCGACATCCAAGGACGCCGTCAACAAGCCAGTTCTTCAGGCTGCCAGAATTACAACTTCTTCCGGGCAAGCGACACACCCGGAGGCAATGCGACGGGGGGACCGAGGGAGCAATGCGTTGAGGCCTCCGTGGCACGGTGGCGCTGGTGCGTTCGCAATAGCGATGATCGTGTTGTACTGTGCCCCCTTGTCGGCCGACCCGAGCGGTGCAGGGCAGCCGAAGTCGTCACTTGGGATTGGCTTTCTGTGGACGGCGCAAAGCGAAACGGTGGTGGGGCGGCTGAAATCGGAAAAGGATTTCGTGGACGTGATCCTCGGTCCAGGCAAGGTGGATGTGTTCGACAAACTGAAGCCACCGCTGCGAGTGGCCTGCATCGCCAGGTCCCTGGAGAAGAATGAGGCGCGGCCGTTCCCCGGCATCAAAGAAACCATCGATATCCTACGCAAGGCCGGCGTGGCGCCCGAGCGAGTGATCATCGCCTATAATCCCGAAGGTCAGCCCGGCACACCGACGACCGAGTTGCGGGAACTCGTCGCGAGCTCCCGCAAAGCGAGAGAAATGGCTAAGGCATACGGTGCGCCGCTGCTGGTCGGCCCCGGCCTCCGGGACATGAGCCAGCGGGAAGAGTTGTACCCCGAGTTGGCGAAGTGCTGCGATATTTGGATGATCCAGTCCCAACGCCTGCAACTGGACGAGGCCACCCGGAAGCCGGTCGATGTCGGCGTCTACCGCGAGAAGGTGAAGCGGATCGTCGACAAGCTGCGGGAGGGCAACCCCAAGATCCGAGTTTTCGTGCAATTGGTGACGACAGCCGAGCGGGGCTCGGTTGTCCTGAGTTCAGAGCAGATCGTTGGCTTTGCTCGGTCCATTGAAGACTTGGTGGATGCGGTGCGCATCTATGGCGCTCCAGCGGACCTCTTGAACCAGATCATCGAACGATTGCGTGGGCCAGTTCCCACAGGAAGTCGTCCTTGAGCCGCTTCGACAAATGGCGTTGCAGGATCACGGCCAATGAGGACAGGCGAGTCTTCGCAGGCGAGGAATCGTTCAACAAAAGGCGTAAGTCCATGAAACGAATATCCTGCGGCCTCATCGTGTGGTTCTCTCTTTCCGCATCGCTTCTGCCTGCCCAGTCGCCCGTGCCGGGGAAAAAAACGATCAGTATCCCCATGCGTAACGGGGCGACCTTGGAGGCCGACCTGTTCCTGCCTGGAGATTACTCCAAGAACAAGTATCCGCAGGGAGTGCCCGCCATCCTGATCGTCACACCCTACGACCGGAGCCGCGAGAACGCCGCCACGCTGTGGCGGGAAACCATGCTCCGCAACGGCTATGCGTTTGTCGCTGAGGACATGCGAGGCATGTACGCCTCTGCGGCAGCGGGCAGGGGCGCACCACGACACAACGACGGCTACGATACCATCGAGTGGATCGCCAGACAGCCGTGGAGTAATGGGAAGGTGGGCATGATGGGTTACTCCCACCTCGGCGCAGTCCAGTACGAAACGGCGATCACCGCACCACCGCACCTCGCCTGCGCCATCCCTTCCCAAGCGCCGGGCAACTATTACACCGACTCTTACTACCCGGAGGTCCTCCGGAAGGCCGACATGGAGACGATCTTGCGGGGCGAGATCACATCGAGAACGCGGCAGTTGCTCAACCGGCGCATCCGCAGCCGGGAGACATCAAGGATCAAGGATTTCAATACGCCCATGCTGCACAGCGCTGGGTGGTTCGACTTCTACAAGGAAGGTGCCATTGAGATGTTCCGAGCGTGCCAGCGGGATGGCGGCCCCGGCGCGCGAGGCAAGCAAAAGCTGCTCATCGGGCCGTGGGGGCACGGTGTGCTTCAGGAAGAGAATCTCGGCACGCCCCTGCGCCTCGATAGTGGTGTGAGTTATCCCGCTAATGCGAAACTCGATTGGGAGCACGAAGTCTGGCTGCCGTGGTTCGACTACTGGCTCAAAGGCAGGCAGACGGACGTGATGAAACAACCGGCAGTTCGCTACTATCTGATGGGTGCGGTGGATGATCCCAAGGCGCCGGGCAACAAGTGGGTCAGTGCCGAGGACTTTCCGCCCAAATCGACGCCAGTAGCCTATTACGCCCAATCGGACCACTCCCTCCGGCTGACGCCACCCACCGAGCAAAACGATTCGCTTCACTACGTCTACGATCCTCGCGATCCGGTTCCAACGGTTGGACGCATTCATGCTCGGATGCCGGTGAAGGGACCCTACGACCAACGCGAGGTGGAGAAGCGGCCCGATGTGCTGCTCTTCAGCACACCACCGCTGACCGAGCCATTGGAGATCGTGGGCCAGATCCGCGTGAAGCTCTGGGCATCCAGCGACCGTAAAGACACAGACTTCACGGCGAAGCTGACGGATGTGTACCCAGATGGGCGATCCATGCTTGTGTTGGACAGCATCGTGAAAGGGCGCTATCGGAACACTTACCGGAGAGAGGAACTGCTGACTCCGGGGCAGGTCTACGAGTTCGAGATTGACCTGGGTTACACCGCCATCGCGATTGCGCCGGGGCACCGTTTGCGGCTTGCAGTCTCCAGCAGCAATTTCGACCGTTTCGACATCAATCCAAACACAGGCGAACCCTACGGAGCCCATGCGGTCACTCGCGAACTGCTGACAAAACGCCTGCGTGGCTATGAGGGACGAGGAGAGCCGCAATACACGGCGACACTGCCTGCCAGGAACACGATTTTCATGGATCGCCAGCATCCCAGCCAAGTCATAGTGCCGGTCCCGCAATCGTTTGGTGCACGGTGAAGATCAAAGGTCCCATGCCAGCATCCGCGTTGCGGCAGAGTCTACTTCTTCGGCTCAGCGAAGCCGTGAACGTGGTTACCGAGAAGCTGGAACTCTCCCAGGACTTCGATCGCTTGACCCGCACCGGCCACGCTGCCGCGCGAGATCAGGTTGTTCCTGAAAAGGGAGGTCGGGCTGCCGTGCGAATCGAGCAACACCGGCTTGAGGCAGTCGGTAATCGTATTGTCGTGGATGTTCCAGTTGGCTGAGGGCGGAAAGACCTGGAATCGGTCGCCGATCCTCATGTCGCGCGGTTCGCGGAGCGCGAAGCGAAGCGTCTCGGGGTCGAACGCGTCGATCACGGACGTTCCGCTGGACGCACTGCCCCTGAACCAGGCGACGTTCCAACCGCGATACCGGTGCGATTGGCGCCGCTCCCAGGGGACGCCCCTGCCGGAAGACAAGAATGTGACTCGGTCCAGCACTTTCGCCACGGTCGACTCGGCCCTCTCCGTGACCAGGCCTGCGCCGCAGTTGCGGATCAGGTTGTCATGCACATTCAGGTTGACGGCGGGCTCGCTGAGGGTGATGCCGGTGACCAGCGGGTCGGGTCCACCCCGCACGTAGACCTGATTGTCGCTGATGATGACATCTGCGGCACTGACGTGGATGCCTGTGCGAGGGAGAGACTCTTCATCGAGGGAGGTCAGGTCGAAGATATTGCCGGTGATCATCGCGTTGCTGGCGGGAAGATCCCGATCGCCGGTCCGACTGGAAATCCTGACGCCGGAGGAGTTGAAGTTGACGAAGAGGTTGTTCCTGACGATCACCTGCGTGGCACAAGCGGCGGCATGGACCATGAAGCCGCCAGGCCGAGCGCCGTAATGCCGGCGTCCTTCAAACACGTTTTCAGCGACGATGTGCTGGGCCCGCCCCAGTTCCTCCAGGTGCTCGTTGCGGCCGCCGACGTTGCCCATGGCGATGGACCCGGCGTTGCGCACGTAGTTGCCGATGACGCGGACGAAGCGCGACGCGCCCTCCCACGCGCAGCCGCCCACGTCGACGATGCGGCACTGGAGCACGCTGGTATTCTCGGCCCCGTCGTTGTTGTTGAAGGCATTGCGCGCCGAGTCGATCACCGAGCACCGCAGATAGGTGATGGCTTTCGTGTAATGATCGGGCTCGCCGCGTCCCTTTCGCGAGGGGCTTTGGGAATAGAAGCACTCGGCGGCCATGCGCGTGGCGTGGCAGTTCTCGACCAGGACGCGCTCGGTGCCCCGGATGGCCACCGCGTTGCAACCCTTGACGTAGAAACCCCACATCGACGAAATCCGCTGCATGCGCAGCCCCCCACATTGATCGCGTCCGGAAAAGCCCGTGTGCCCCACCATGCGGAAGTTGCGCAGCACGACTTCAGTGCCGCCCAGGAGGCTGAGGCACGTGTATTCACCCGGAGTCCCCGCCGCGCTGATGTCGAGGATCGTGTCCACGCTGCTGCTTCCTTCGAGCGTGATCGCGGATGCGTTCTGGACAACGAGCCCCCGTTTCATGCGATAGGTGCCCGGGGGAAAGAAGACGTTGCGCTTCTGCGCGAGCGCGACGTCGATGGCGGCCTGCATCGCGGCGTCGTCGCAGTGGCGGACCACCGCGTCCTTGGCCGTACGATTGGCGGCGTGCTTCAAGACCAAGGTGTTGCCCGCGATGCGCTCGATGGTGCTCACGAGCAGGTCGCGCGCATGGAAGCTGATCGCGTAAACGCCGTCCCAAGCACGACGCTTGAACCGGATTTCGACACCGGCGCTCAGCGGCTGCCAGTCCAAGGTGATCGGGGTCGCATCGTGCCAGTTGCGCCCCAGGTCGTCGGTCCAGCGGAAAGTCGCCGGGCGCGCGGGATTCACTTCCAGAAGAAAGACACGCCAACCGTCCCCGCTGCCGTCATAACCGCGCATCTCCAGTGTCCCTTCCGGCAGCGGATTGCGTCTTGCCACGTTCGGCCCAAACAGCAAGGCGTCCGGGTAGTGGACGTAGGCCCCCGAAACCAGCACCCCTTGGCCAACGCGAAAGTCGCCGGGGTCCGCCACGATGAT
>CALARR010000394.1 GCA_937889015.1 uncultured Planctomycetales bacterium
GAAGTCGGAAGTCGGAAGTCGGAAGGCGGAAGGCGGAAGGCGGAAGGCGGAAGGCTCACGCGGAGACGCGGAAGAAGACCGCGAGGGGATCACGAAAACACGAGAACACGAAAGGAGAGACACGCGGGAATGGCGAATGGCGAATGGCGAATGGCGAATGTCGAATGTCGAATGTGGGAAGTGTCGCTATTTGGGGGCAATTCGTTTGACGATGAGGGCCTCGGGGTTGCCGTCATCGCTGCCGGCGTTGCGAACGATGATCTGCCCAGGACGATGGTCGAGTTGGTAGGGTTTGCCGCTGACGGGGTTGTTGCCGAGCTGAGTGGGAGTGCGTCCGCGGTGTTCGCGCAGGGCGATGGCCCACATCTCGCAGTTGGCCCGATCCCGGGCCTGGGCGAGGTGCCCCTTTTCGACATCGAGCAGCAACAGACGGCCGGCGATCCAGGGATAGTCGAAGGTCTCTTCGCGTCGTCGCAGATCGCTGCGGATCTCTTGGAACAGGGACGCGCGCTGGTAATAGGGCTTGTCGCAGGCGGCGATGACAGCGCGCATGGCTTGGAGATAGTACAACTCGTCGTCGTCGATGGTGCGCCGGGCACGGTCGAGGACTTCCTGGGGATCCTGTTGTCCGCCCAAGCGTCGCCGCTCTTCGGGCGAGAGCCAGTTGATGGGCTGACCGCTACGGACCAACTCGTAGATGAAGGTCCCCAAGGCGCGTTCGCCGATCCAGGCGTGGGCGTCGGGCGGCCATGCGGCCAGCGTGCCTTCGAGGACGGCCAGGAGCAGTTCGATCTGCTCGGGGCTCGTCTGGGGATGTTCGACGACGGCGCGGAGCGCCGTGAGGGCCTCGCCGCGCATGAGGGCCGCTTCGAGTCGCGGCACGGGGTGTTTTTCGGCATCCAGGCACTGTGACCAGCGGAACATGGAACGCACGCATTGCACGGCGGTGGGCAGATCGTGGCCGGCCAGGGCGTCGGCGACACGAAAGGCCTCGATCCGGTTCAGAACGCGCACGGCGTCGACGGGCGCCATGTCGGCGGCGTAGCCAGCGGTCATGCGGAGGCCCAAGGAGGCGCGCGTGCCGGTTGCACCGGCGTCGGCTGGCGAGGGTTCGCCGGCTAGTTGCGCATCGCGGACCTGGACCAGTTTACGGCAGGTTTCCTCGTATTTGCGGCAGAACTGGACCGCGTCGTGGAGCCGCGCCGGGCTGAACTGGAAGGCCTCGGCGGGGAAGAGCTTCTCCGTTTCGTTTCGCAGCAGGCTCAACTTGGAGCGGGGCGAGAGCTGGGTGAGGGCCTGGGCGACGGCTCCCCGATGGGCCAGTCCCAACTCGGTGAGTTGAGCGGGGGTGCCGGCCTCTTCCAGCAGGCGAAGCATCTCTGCCTTCAAGCCGGGGTGGGCCGTTTGACGCAGGCCGGGCAACTGTCCTAATCGCTCGGCCTCGGCCTGACCGAGGGGCGTCTGCTCCTTGCGACAGCCGGCCGGGGAAAGGCTCAGCAGCAGGGCCAGCAGGCTCACCAGCGGACGCGTGACGTTCATGGTCGGCCGTCCTCAACGACGTTTGCGTCGCGGCCACTTCAGGGGCTCCAGGGCAATCAACTCGGCCAGGCCCGCCTCGGCCAGTTCGCGGCCGGTGAGGTAGCGGCCCGGGACCATCCACTGCTGGACCGTTTCCGGCGGCAGGCCGAGCAGATCGGACAGCAGGGCGTCCATGTCCTTTTCCAGGCAACCGAAGTGCCGGGCCCACTCGGCGGCCTCGGGCAGGGCGACGTTCTCTTCGCTCTGCCAACGCATGGGATGGAACAGCAGGACGCTGAAGGGGGTGACATAGCGCTTCTTGCAGGCGGCAAAGGGCCACATGGCGGCGGAAGAACACTCGCCGGCCACGATGCCCGTGGCCTTCAGATCGCGCAGGAGGATGAGCGAGGTGAGGGCCATGGCGCAGTAGGGGCTGCCACCCAGCGAATCGAAGTAGAGGATGCACTCGCCGCCCGGCTCGACACTCAGCAGCTTGTCGCAGAGGTCGGCCTGATTTTCGGTCAGATCGCCGACCAGGGCGATCTCCACAGGCCCTTCTCGATCTCGTTCAGGCATGATGGCTCCCGGTGATCTTCGCCGCATTATTGCTGCCGGCGCAGCCAATGATCGCAATTCCGTCCGGATTCCAGCCACAGGGGCTGGAATCCCGGGCTCCCGCGGAACGGTCCGTTAGCAGTGCGGACCGCAATCGTGGGCAGGTTCGAGGTCCCGCCGCACGAACCGTTGGTCACCTTACTGCAAGGGGGCGATTGCGACAAGATGAGCCGGGGGGCGGTGTTGGGCCCTTGGGTCATAGGACCTGGCGTTTCCAACAAAATGGGCCGCCCCGTGAAGGCGCGGCCCAATATGGATTTCGGTTGCGGACGATATCCGTCAGTCGACGGTAATCGCCTCGTTGGGGCAGACGTCGACGCAAGCGCCGCAGTCGCCGCAAGTCGTTTCATCGACGACTGCCACGTTGTTCTGGATAGAAATCGCATCCAGCGGACAGGCCTCGATGCACTCGCCAGCCCCGTTGCACTTTGCCGCCTCAACCTTTGCCGTCATGGACTCTCTCCCAATAACAATTCAAGCACTACTTGATCTGGAACAGCCGGCCCAGGTGGCGGCGCGCCGTTGGTTCACCAAGCGACGTGCCCCTTGCCGCAATGCTGAAGTCCCCCCCAGCGGGCAACAAAGGGACGCCACGGCGATTGGAAACGGAGAAACGCCGGGCACGCAGAGCATTCGGGCGACATCGCCCGAGCTGTGCACAACACTGCCAACCTACCCCATAGCGGCGACCGCGCCAAGTCTGCGCACGCCTGCCCGGTTGCTTTTTGTCAATTGCGAATTTCAATAATAGCCTTGGAGAGGCGGCTTGGCCCAAGGGTGGGGGGGCGCGAATGCGGCGAGGGCAGAAGACGCGCGGCAAGATCCGCCTCGCGGCCCCGGCGCCGCGGGGCGGTCGCTTGTCCGCCAGACGAGAAGTACAATCGGTCCGATTCGGGCAACATCCATTCTCTTCTGTGTGAACCGCCAACATGTCTCGCTCACTGCAACGATTGCTTGGACTGATCCTCTTGTTCTGCACGGCCGCCAGCACCGCGAGCGAGCCCTGGCGAAATCCTATGTACTTGCCGGGCGACGGCTATTGGCAGCAGCGGTTCCGCGTTCAAGTGCAGAACGGCAGGGCTCAACCGCTGGAAGGCTGGCCGGTGAGCGTGGCGATGCCCCCGGAGACGGCTGGCACGCCGGCGCAAGCGGTGCGGCTGTGTAACGCGTCGGGGCAGGAGTTGCTGTTCAATCTGCTCTCGGCGCAAGGCGAGCCGGTCAGCACGGGGCCGATCCCGGCAGGGACGACGATGACGATACCGGTGGAGTGTGCGGCAAGCCAGTCGGCGGTCTTCTGGGTGTATTTCGACAATCGGTCGGCCTGGGAGGTGCCGGACATGCTTTCGAAGCGAGCCGGCCTGCTCAATGGCGACGTGGAGCAGGGTTCGGGCGACAGGCCTGCCGGTTGGACACACGACGCGGGCGATGAGCAACACCGGGCCACCTGGTGCGATGGGGTGGCGCAGTCGGGGTGTCGATCCCTGAAGACCGTGGTGAGCACGGGGGCAGAGCACACCTGGATTTCGACCAGACAACCGGGGATTGCCATCCTCGGCGGGGCCAAGTACCGGATGCGCGCGTGGGTCAAGGCTGACCAGGTCAAAGGTCAGGCCGGTTGGTACATCCACGTGGGCACGGCCAAGCAAGGCATGCTGATCTCGCCCATGCTGATGGGCGGAGGCGGAACGTATGACTGGAAGCAGGTTCAGGCCGAGTTCACGGCCCCGGAGAGCGCCGATCGGGCCAGTGTGGGGACGGTGTTGCGTGGCACGGGCACGGCCTGGTTCGACAACGTGAGCCTGGAATGCCAGGATTTCTTGGAGCCGGCGCAGTCGGCGGATGCAGAACGGTCCTCGGCCACGCGGAGCGCCGGGGGCGGAGTCGAGGTGAAGGTCGATCGGCCTGAACGGATGGATCTGCGTGTTGTGGGCCGGGCGTCGGGGTGGTTGGCGGAGGCCGGGCGCTCGGCGGACCGCCGGGCCGTGATTCAGGCCTGCAACTTCGGCCAGGAGGCGCGCGGCGGCCTGGTGTGCGTGGACGTGGCGCGGCTCAACTACCGATTGCACGGCTGTCTGCGCAGCGAGTCGTTGCGGTTGTTCGACGGAGACCGGCCAGTGCCGTTTGTACTTTCGGGCCAGTCGCTGTTGTTCCAGCAGGATCTGCCGGGACGAACTCTGCACCGCTGGGAGTTGTATTTCTCGGAGCAGGCGGGCCAGGCGGCCACGGGGACCGCACCGCTCGCGCTGGAATCCCGGAACCTGGCAGCCAACGGGAGCTTTGAGAGTGGAACGACCTTGCCCGAGGGCTGGATGCTCAGCGGCGGCGGCAAAGCGGGTGAGGGGCCTGTGTTTGCGGTGGATTCACCGGGCGCTGCGGGTCAAGGCGATCGCTGCGCGAAGTTCCACGTGCCGGCCCAGACGCCGCGCGGCTGGCGCGGCTGGACGCAGCGTGTGGCGGTGCATGCGGGGCGCGAATACCTGGTCTCGGCCTGGATCAAGGCCCAGGATCTGAGCGAGGGCACGGTCGGCATCCACCTCCACCTGGCCGACGCGCAGGGCAAGCTTTGCCGCGACAATGGCATAACGAGCGTGGGGCCGAACGTGCGCGGCACTGGCCAGTGGACGCACATCAGCCGCATTTTGCGTATGCCGGACGACGCGGCTTCGATGACCCTGCATCTGACGATGAACCAATCGGGAACGTTGTGGCACGACGGGGTCCTGGTGGCCGAGGTGACCTCGGGCTCGATGGTCGCCTTGGAGGGGCGGCCCGTGGCCGGCGAGGGCTTGAAGGTCTGGCCGTTGAATCCGATCGTGAAGGTCTTTCCCGACGAACCGGTTCCGGCCGAACCGCAGCCCGTCTCGTTGCTGCTGGCGGCAAACGAGAAGGAGGCCCTGCAGCTTTGTGTGCGGAGCGGGAAGAAGCTGGCGCGCCTGCGCGTGGAGCTGGAGCCGCTGGCGGGGCCCGGCGGGGCGCGGCTCGACGATTTGCAGATCGATCGGGTGGGCTACGTGCCCATCGACTATCCGACCAACTACTATCAGAGCGATTCGCCGGCGTGGCACCGCAAGGTTCCGACGCGCAATCCGGGCTGCGACGGCTGGACGGGGCTGTGGCCCGACCCGTTGCTGCCGCTGGCCAGCCTGGACCTGGAGCCGAACTTCACCCAGGCGGTGTGGATCACGATTGGGGCGGGCGCGCAGGCCCGGCCGGGGCAATATACGGGGCGCGTGCGATTGGTCCAGCAAGGGCAAGAGTTGGCTGCGGTGCCGGTGGCCGTGCGCGTGGCCGATTTCAGCCTGCCCGAAGAACGCCATGTGGCCGCGATCTACGATGTGCGATTGGGCAATCGCGAGCATTGGGGCGGGAGCGAACGGGAATGGCACGCGCAGGTGGCGGAGTTCATGGGCCAGCGGCGATTGTGCGGGGATCACATCCGGCCCGAGCCCGAGATCCGCTATGTGGAGGGCCGGGTGCAGGCCGATTTCACGGCTTTCGACGAGGCGGCGGAGCGGCATTTCGGGCAATGGAAGATGCCTTTCGCCTACATGCCGCACATGTTCTACCTGTTTGGTTGGGGGCATCCGCCGGGGAAGAAGTTCGGCGAGTGGCCCTATCCGGGCGAGCCGCCGTTCGAGGGCGCGGACCGGGCGAAGCTGCGGCCGGAATTCAAGACGGCGTATCAGGCCTGCTTGCGCGCCTTCTGGGAACACGTCCAGCAGAAGGGATGGCAGGAGAAGTTCGTATTCTACATTTCCGACGAGCCGTACGACCGCCATGAGCATATCCGCCAGCAGATGAAGGCCCTGTGCGATATGGTGCACGAGGTGGATCGGGCGATTCCCATCTATTCCAGCACCTGGCATTACGTGCCGGACTGGCAAGGCTATCTGGATGTGTGGGGGATCGGCCATTACGGCGTGGTCCTGCCCGAGAAGATGGCCGAGTTGAAGGCCAGCGGCGCGCGGATCTGGTTCACGACCGACGGCCAGATGTGTACCGACACGCCGCTGTGCGCTACGGAGCGACTGCTGCCGCACTACTGCTGGAAGTACGGGGCCCAGGCCTATGAGTTCTGGGGTGTGGGCTGGCTGACTTACGATCCGTATCGCTTTGGCTGGCACTCCTATATTCACCAGTCGGGCGAGCCGGGCAAGACGACCTGGGTCCGCTATCCGAATGGGGACGGATTCCTGCTCTATCCGGGCAAGCCAATCGGGCGCGAGGGGCCTATCAGCTCGATCCGTCTGGAACAGGCGCGCGAAGGGGTCGAGGATTACGAGTACCTGTGGCTGCTGAACGAGCGCCTGGTCAAGGCGAAGCAGGCGGGGCGCGACACGTCGGCGGCAGAGGCGGCCTTGGCCGAGGCGGCGCGCCTGGTGGAGATTCCCAACGCGGGCGGGCGGTACACGTCGCGGAACCTGAATGATCCGGACGAAGTGCTGCGTGTGAAACGCCTTCTGGGCACGGCGATCGAGCAGTTGGGGGCGAGGTAGGGGAGGGCAGAGAGGCGAGAGGCGAGAGGCGAGGATTGCTGGGGAACGGGCCTGGCCCCCCTCTGGTGGTGGGGGTTCTGCGCTTGTCTCGTTTTTCCTCTCGCGGTAAGCTATGGGTTTTACGCTCCTCCAATTGAACCTCGATTCATCGCTGTAACCTCATGAGCGACCCGTACTTCCAGAAGCTATTCGCCCAACGCATTGGTGGTATCAACTACGGCAAGGGGGGCGACATCTATAAGTTCGAGAAGATCAAGCGCGCCAAGCGCAAGGCCCTGGCCGAGCATCCGGAGCGGCGGTTGCTCGACTTCGGCATCGGCGAGAATGACGAGATGGCCGATGTGACGGTGCGCCAGGTGATGGCCGAGGAGATCAACCAGCCCAAGAATCGCGGGTATGCGGACAACGGCATCCCCGAGTTCCGGCAGGCCGTGGCCCGATTCATGAAGCGGCAGTTCGACGTGGAGTTGAACCCGGACACGGAGATCAACCACAGCATCGGGACGAAGCCGGCCTTGGCGATGCTGCCGGCGGTGTTCATCAACCCGGGCGACGTGACGCTGATGACGGTGCCCGGCTATCCGGTGGCGGGGACGCACACGCGTTACTACGGAGGAGAGGTATATCGCCTGCCGTTGCTGGCGGAGAACGATTTCTTCCCGGACCTGGATTCGATTCCGGCGGAGATTCGGCAGCGCGCCAAGTTGCTGGTGTTGAACTATCCCAACAGTCCGACGGGGAAGACGGCGACGCGCGAGTTCTACGAGCGCGTGATCGAGTTTGCCCGGACCCACGAGATCGTGGTGGTGCAGGACGGGGCGCACGCGATGTTCAGCTACGACACGGAACCGTCGAGCTTCTTGCAGGTGCCCGGGGCGCGCGAGGTGGGGGTGGAGATCCACTCGCTTTCCAAGGGCTGGCACATGATTGGCTGGCGCTTGGGTTGGGTGTGCGGCAACGAGCGGATTGTGCGCGCCTTTGCCGACGTGAAAGACAACAGCGACTCGGGGCAGTTCATCGCGATTCAGAAGGCGGCCGCGGCGGCCCTGGACAATCCGGAGATCCCGCGGCGCGCGCGGGAGAAGTACCGTCGGCGTTTGCAGAAGCTGGTCGACGCGTTGCGGCGGTGCGGTTTCCGCTGCACGCTGCCGGGCGGGACGTACTTTTTGTACACGCCGAGTCCCAAGGGGGTGCGGGGCGGGCCGGCGTTTGCGAACGCGGAAGCGGCCAGCCAGTATCTCATCACGGAGCACTCGATTTGCACCGTGCCCTGGGATGATGCGGGGGCTTACTTGCGGTTTTCGGTGACCTACGAAGGGGCCGACGAAGCGGCGGAAGACGATCTGATGCGTCAGACCGAGGAGCGTCTGCGGAAGCTGCAGTTGGAGTTTTGATGGGCGGGCCTCCGTTCGGCCGGCGGCCGGTGTGGTGCGTTGGCGAGGCAGGGGCCAGGGAGCGTCTGATCCGATTCTTGTCACGATGGGGTGTGTCTGATGTCTGTGGACACCACAAACGGGGCGCTTGTCAGCGTCCGCAGAGTTCGAGGTGAGTTACGGTTGGTCGGGGCCTGTGCGGACCGTGCAGCCTGGCCGTGGCGGCGGGGGCTAGTGCGCGTCGCACTTACGTGTAGCGTTCCGGGCGGCGTGTTTCCACGGTTCCGAAGGCGAAAAAGCCGCTACGGTTATCTCAGATGCGTTCTAGCCCTGGTCGCGGTGGCGTTGGTCGCCGTGTGGAGCGGGTGCGGCAGCGAGGACACAGGCAATGGACGGCCAATGTCGTTCGACGACGAAGCGGCTGCCTTGCAGCAGGTGCCGGATCTGAGCGTGCGGGCCAAGGAACTCACGAAGTTGGCGTTCCGCCGGCATACGGCTAAGGACAAGGCCGGATCGGAGCGGACGTTGTTCTTGGCGCAGGAGGCCTGCAACGAAATCAAGGACAACCCAATGGCTCGGGCCGATGCCCTGGGGCTGTTGGCCGAGGCCCAGGCACGCATGGACGACAAGTCGGCGGCGCGCAAGACGCTGGCCGCGGCGCGTCAGGCGGTGGAGCAGATTTCGGACGCGGAACCGCAGGCGGAGGCCTTGGCCGCCCTGGCCGGGGCTGAGGCGGCTGCGCGCCAGCCGGATCAGGCCCTGCAGACGCTGAAGGACGTGGAGAATCGCGCCGCGGCGTTGAAGGACTATGAAGGCAAGCCGGGGCTGTATGGCCAGGCGGTGGTCTTGGCGCGATCGGCGGAGGCGTATCATCAACTGGGCCGGCAGGAAGAGGTGGAGCGTGTGCTGGGCGAGGCGTTGAAGCGGGCGAAAGACAATCCGCTGGATCGCGAGCGCTGCACGTCGCTGGCGGAGATTTCGCTGAGCCAGGGCCGCATGAAGCAGGCCGAGGCGGCGGCCAAGACGTTTGAGCTAGCCCTGGAAGAGACGCGGAAGATCGAGAAGCTGCACAGCCGGGCGCATATTCTGGCCGATTTGGGCGAGATTCTGACTCGCACGGGCCAATTGGACAAGGCGCGCCAAGTGCTCGGAGAGGCGGATCGCGTGGCGGCCAAGATTCCCGAGCCGGATCTGCACCAACAGGCTCAGGAGAAGGTTCGACGACTGCTGGACAAGCTGCCGGCGAGCGGTTGAGCCGGCGCGTTCGACGTCTGGGTCCTGGCGTGCGGTGCGCGGCAAGTGAGGCGTGACTTGTTCCGCGCGGCGCGTCTACGTTTTGCACGCGAGAGGTGAGGACCGCAGGCTCGTGTACCAGGCGCGGCCCAGCAAGACCACCATGGCCAGATAGGCCGCATTGCGCAGGCCCAGGGCCGCGCAGGCCGCTGGGGCAAGATCGGGCACGAGGGCGGTACGGCTGGATTCGGCCAGGTAGTGATAGGGGAATAGCCAGGTGGTCAGGCCGACGATGCCCAGCACCAGCCCGAACATCGCCAGCCAAGGCAGGACGCGCGAGGGGAGGACTTCGGCCGCCAGCAGGAGGGCCAGGGGCAGGGCCCAAATCAGGTACTGCGGCGAGAAGACGTTGGATACGATCACGGCGGCCACGAGCACCCAGAGGGCGGTGCGATAGGCGGCGATCCGGTCGAATCGCGCGCGATGGCGCCAGGCCAGGGCCAGGGTTATGGCCAGCAGCGCCAATTGCGAGAGCGCGGCGGCCAATCGCATGGCCGGGACCAGCGGGCTGAGCAACTCGATGGCATCGTGCGAATTGACGGTCGTGGCTGGCAGGCCGAACTGGTGCAGGAGGGCCAAGATCGATCCCCAGAGCGAATCGACGTTCAAGCCTCGTTCGAGGTGAGAGGGGATCCAGGAGAAGACTTTCCAGCCGGCGGACGAGGCTTGGATTGCCAGGGGCAATCCGATGCCGGTCGCCAGGCAGATCAAGGCGGCCAAGGCTGGGCGCCAGGCCCACGGCGGCCGGCGTGGGACGGACTGGGTGAGCCCCGGCACGAGTCCTTGGCTGGCGGCCGAAGCAAGCTCGGCGGTCTGGCGCGGCGGAAGCACGGTTGCCAGCAGCAGATAGGGGACGATCAGCACGGGGATGACTTTGAAGGAGACGCTCAGGCCCAGCACGATCCAGGCGGCCGCCGTGCGGACGCAGAACGCGCGCTGTGGTTCGGCCGAGAGCCACAGGCTGGCCCAGGCCACAAGCAGCAACCACAAGGGGAGGTCCAGGCGATCGAACAGCAGGTGGCCCAGGCCGGTGGTGGCGGCGATATAGGTCAGGTTGAGCCCCAGTGCGTATCGCACCCACGTGCGGCGTTCGCGGCGGCGTGGTTCGGCGGTTCCGAAGGCGAAAGGGCCACTGCAGGTGTCGGAGGCGAGTTCCAGGGCGGTATCTTGGCGGCGGGGTCTGGTCAATCGCCAGAAAAGGACCATGGCCGCCAGGTCGAACAGGAACAGGATGCGACGATAGACGCGCGCGTAGTCGTGGAAGAGGGCGAAGAACGCGGCCTGGTCGTCGAGCACGTCGAGGGTGAACTGGCGCGGGTCAAGCAGGCGGGGCAGGGCGATGAGCCACCAGGCCAGGGGCGGGTACTGGATGTCGAAGTCGGCATAGGGGATCTGGCCGCAGTCCATGCCGTGCAGCGATAGGCCGAGGTAGGTCCCGGCGAGGTCGGACATGCGGGGCGTGAAGAAGCGCAGCAGGTAGATCCGCGTGGCGAAATAGGCCGTGAAGACCAAGATCGCGTCCCAAGACGGCCACCAGCGCGCGAGGCGGCGGAGAGAAACCCAGTCGCCGAACGGCTTGAGGACGAGCACGGAGAGGTGCGACAAAGGGCGAAGCCAGTGGTGCCAGCCTTTTTCGGGTCTCACATCCGTGCTCACATCCGCGCGGGGCTCTGTGGCTAGCGATTGTTGCACGCCTACGACGAGCGAGCCCACGCCGAGCGTGGGCGTGACACCCGGTCGTGTCGACTGCCTGCATGCCCACGGCAAGCGTGGGCATGGCACACTAACTCTTGAGTTCTTCGCGGAGTTCCGTTTTCACGAGTTTGAGTTTGGCGGCGTCGGCGGCTTCCTTGTAGTAGTGATCCAAGGGGTAGCAGCCGCTGATCAGGCCGTTGCGCGGGGCGGTGGTGCAGTCGCTGAAGGTCCGGCAGATCCGCTTGGTCTGCAGGGGCCGGCCCTGGAGCACGTCGTCGGGCAGGTCCCAGTAGCTGAGGACCAATCGGCCCACGCCCACCGAATCGACCCAGCCGGCGCGGACCACGGCCTGCGCGACGTGCGGCAGATAGTCCTGGAAATAGGTGTAGGCCGTGCCGACCATGGGCATTTCGGGCACTTGTTCCTTGAGCAATCGCACGGCGTTGATTTGGCGCCAGCAACCGACCAAGGGGTCTTCGGGCGGTTGGTAGCCGTCGGAGGGCGGGTAGTAGGCCGGGCGTTGGATGTGGGGATTGTAGTAGGGCGAGCCGGCTGTCAGGTTCAGCATCTCGACGCGCTGCTCGCAGAGCATGCGGATCAATCGCACAGGCTCGGAAAGGTCGATCTCCAACGGATGCATGCGGTTGCAGCCGAATCCGGAGTAGGGCGTGGAGTACGCGTGCGGAATCCCGGGACCGAACTTGCCGCCGCCGGTCTTGGCGGGATCGGGCATGAAGGGGGGCATGTCGAACAGCGACAACCGCACGCCGATCATCAACTGGGGGCATTCGGCGCGCACGGCGGCGATCGTCTCGCGCATGAATCGCGTGCGGTTCTCGAAGCTGCCGCCGTAGGGGCCGGGCCGGTCAAAGGCGGAGAGGAACTCGTGGCCCAGATAGCCGTGGCAGGCCTTGACGTCGACGAAATGGAAGCCGACGGCCTGGGCCATCTTGGCCGCGACGACGTAGTCGTCGATGAGGCGCGGAATCTCCTCGTCGCGGAGCAGGGGCCGATCGTCGCGCGGATCGATGCCGAACTTGGGATCGAGGACCGGATGGTGATAGGCGATGCGCGGCTCCAGGGCCTTGCTGTTGGGGCGACAGAAGCGGCCGGAGTGGGTCAATTGCAGACCGACCAACAGGCTGTCCAGGGCCCGGTGGCCGAAACGCTCGGCGTGGGCCTGGCGCAGGGCGGCCAGGAGCTGGCGCATGGGCTCGACATTCTCGGGCCGGTAGTAGAGTTGATGGGGATTGGCGCGCCCTTCATGGAGCACGGCAAAGGCCTCGCCGCCCCAGATGAACTTGGCCCCGGAACGCCCGAAGTTCTGCCAGCGGCGGATGGTGTGCTCGCTGGGGCGTCCGTCCGGGGTGGCGTCCCAGCCTTCCATGGGATGGATGCACCAGCGATTGCCGACCTCGAAGTCGCCAATCAGCAGGGGCGCCGCCAGCGGAGAGCCGTCGGACGCGGACAGGACCTGCTCATCGAGTGGCAGGCCGGGGGCAACCTGGGCCAAGTGCTCGCGCAGTTGGTCCACCGATCGGAAATGTCCAATTCTGGGATACATGCACACCAGTCTAACCGACGGAAAGTGTCTGGTTAAGCCCCGGGCAAAAGGGGCGCGGCGCAACGTGACGGCCGGGGGTCGCGCGCAGGAAGCCGGATGCGCGAAAGGCATCGCGGGATGTAGAAAAGCATTCGTTTCTGAGCAAGGGGCAGGAGGCGCGGGACTCGCGTCTCGGGTGAGGCGCCAGGCTTGGAGACGGTTGTCGATGGGGCCAGGGGCGGCGTCGCGGCAACGGCGAGGGTGCGTCTTAGAGGAGTGGCTGGTAGATTGCGTAGATTGCCTGTACTGTGCATGTTTGCGTGCGTGCTACGCAACAAGCAACGCGACGCAGAGGGCGTTGCTTCGAGTTGACGTCCGAATGGCGTTTGTAAAGTGTTGTTCTGAATGGTGTTACGTAGTTATGAGCAGTTTTGGTGACGTGTAGATCGAATGGGTTGGTTGTTGCATCTGAAGTGGGGGGCATGCGTGTGGGCTTTGGTTTCGGTCTGCAGGTGGAAAGGGCATCGTGGGCGGTGAGGCTGTGAAGGAGCGGGCGAAACGGCCAAACCCTGTGGGAGCCCTTGTCTTGGGACACATGGTTGGCGAAGAATTCTCTGGACTTTTGGGGGCAAACATGCGATGATTTGAGTCGCGGTCTTGATTGACATGCCAACCGGGTCGCCAGCCAACCGGCGACCTCACTCCGAATCTGCCTAGCGATACTATCCTGCCCGGTGAGCGTTTTGTCTGAAGGAGGCCGCGTCCTTCAGGCACCGCAAACGACGATAGCCCGATGGGCGTTCTGATTGCGCCCGAGGGTGCCGCGTGATCCTTGAGGTGCGCCAGAAAGGGTGCGACGTTTGCCTCGGATTTGGGTTCTTATACCACAAGAAGTAACGCGCTTGGTCACCAAGCAGACCTGTCGATCCGTCGTAGGGAGCTGAACTAGCATGCTGAAGAGACCCATGATTTCGGCGATGGTTGTTCTGGCGCTGGTCAGTGCGGCACTGGCTGCGGAAGGCGCTAAGAAGGCGGCGACGGAGAGTGCCAAGAAGCCGGCGGCGGAGGGCGCCAAGAAATCGGCGGCGGTGGGCAGCAAGAAGGCAGCGCCGGAGACGGCCAAGAAGGCGGCGGCCGAGGTTGCCAAGAAGTCATCCGAAGTCCATTCTGACGTGGCGAATCGTCCGGCGGGGAGCGAAACGGCGAAGCGTTCCGGTGGGGGGACGAAGTCGGTGTTCGAGATCCCCGGCCCGGTGACGCCGGAGAGCGCGCTGGACAAGATGGTGTTTGCCAAGCTGGCGGCGTTGAAGATCGAGCCCGTGCTGTGCTCGGACGCCGTGTTTGTGCGGCGCGCCTACCTGGACGTGATTGGGACGCTGCCCACGGCGGACGAGGTCCGGGCTTTTCTGCAGGACCCGGATACCAAGAACAAGCGGCGGGCGCTGGTTGATCGTCTGCTGCAGCGCGACGAGTACGCGGACTACTGGTCGATGAAGTGGGGGGACATCCTGCGAATCAAGGCCGAGTTTCCGGTGAACTTGTGGCCGAACGCGGCCCAGGCCTATCACCGCTGGGTGCGTGCGTCGCTGGCGGAGAACAAGCCTTACGACCAGTTCGTGCGGGACATGTTGACGTCCAGCGGCAGCAACTTTCGCGTGGGGCCGGTGAACTTCTACCGCGCGATCCAGAACCGGACGCCGGACGGGATCGCCAGCGCGGTGGCGTTGACGTTCATGGGGGCCCGGACGGATAGCTGGCCGGCAGACCGTTTGGCCGGCATGTCGGCGTTCTTCTCGCAAATCGGTTACAAGCCGACTCGCGAGTGGAAAGAGGAGAACGTGTTCTGGGATCCTCTGGACACGAGCGACACGATTCCGGCGATCGTTCCGGAGGCGGTGCGGACCAAGCCGCCGGAACCGCCGACGACGGAAGACGGCAAGCCGATTCCCAGCAAGCCCAAGACGCCGCGCGCGATGACGGGCGTGTTTCCGGACGGGACGAAGGTCAAGTTGTCGCCCAACAAGGATCCGCGCGAGGTGTTCGCCGATTGGCTGATCGCGCCCAGTAATCCTTGGTTCACGCGGATCATTGTGAACCGCATCTGGGCGTGGCTGTTGGGGCGGGGGATCATCGAAGAGGTGGACGATATCCGGGACGACAACCGGCCGAGCAATCCGGAGTTGTTGGCCTATCTGGAAAAGGAGATGATCGCCGGCAAGTACGACATGAAGCGTCTGTACCGGTTGATTCTCAATTCCAAGACCTACCAATTGTCGTCGGTGCCGCGGTTCAAGGGGCCGCAGGCGGAGGCGAACTTCGCCAGCTATGCGTTGCGGCGATTGGAGGCCGAGGTGTTGATCGACGCGGTGAACAGCATCACGGGCACGTCGGATCTGTACACCAGCGCGATCCCCGAGCCGTTCACCTATATTCCGAAGGACAAGCCGGCGATTGCCCTGGCCGACGGGAGCATCACCAGCCATTTCCTGACGCTGTTCGGCCGCTCGGCGCGCGCGACGGGCATGGACAACGAGCGGAACAACAAGCCGGTTTCGGCGCAGTGGCTGCACATGCTCAATTCCAGCCACATCCAGCGCAAGCTGGAACAAGGAGCGAAATTGAAGGCGATCATCGAGTCGCCGCGTGAGCCGGAGAAGATCGTGGAGGAGCTGTATTTGACGGTTCTTTCGCGGATGCCGACGGAAGAGGAGGTGAAGACGGCGGTGGCCTACGGTTCGCCGCCCACCCCGGGCAAGGTGGTCAAGGGGAGCAAGGTCCCCAAGCCGCCGACGAAGAAACGCGACGAGTGGATTGATGTGACCTGGTCGCTGATCAATAGTCCGGAGTTCTTGTATCGACATTGAGAATCGATCCTAGAACCTGCCGGCCAGGTCGAGCGGCCCGGCAAGACCGAGTTGCCGGCAGGTTTTCGGGCCGGCTCTGAAAGACTCGATCCGCGGTGCGCGAGGGCTGGGTCGGAAGAGCCGGGATCGCCAGGATCGGGACAAGGTGGAATTGCTCGTGAAACAGGTTGTCCGATAAGGGGTCCTTTCGGATGTTTATGAAAGGAAGCTGAGAACATGGCTATGAATCACGGTGCGGACGGTGCGGGGCGCGTGACCCGTCGTGAGGCGGTGCGGTGTGGTTTGGGGGTTGCGGCGGGCGCAGTGCTGGCCAACGGTCTGGGCACTGGAGTGTGGGCGGCCGACGCGAAGCCGGCGAAGAAAGCGGCCAAGGCCAAGTCGGTGATTCAGGTTTTTCTGTGGGGCGGCATGTCGCACAACGACACGTGGGACCCCAAGCCCGAAGCTGGCGCCGAGTACATGGGCGAGTTCGGCAAGGTGATTCCGACGAATGTGCCGGGAATCCAATTGGGCGAGTTGTTTCCGTACTTGGCGAAGCAGGCCGACAAGTACTCGCTGATTCGCAGCATGACCCATCGCAACAACGGCCACGAGACGGCGGCCTATCTGATGCAGACCGGGCATCAGCCGGGCGAACGGCTGGCCTATCCCAGCGTGGGCGCGGTTTTTGCGTTGTTCAAGGGGCGCGAGTACAAGGGGATGATCCCGCCGTACGTGGTGTTGACGCAGGCCCAGGGGCGGTTTTCGGAAGAAGGGTTCTTGGGTCCGCGTTTCAAGCCCTTTGCCACGGGCGGTGATCCGAACGCGAGCCGTTTCGAGGTCGAAGGCGTGGTGGCGCGCGGGATCACCGACGACCGGCAGAAGGCGCGCCGCGAATTGTTGACGAAGATGAACACGATGGGCGCGGAGATGGCCGGGAGCAGCGCGTTGGCCGCGGCCGAAGAGGCGAAGAAGCATGCCTACGAGTTGATCCTGGGGCCGGGCAAAGAGGTGTTCGACCTGTCGAAGGAGAAGCCGGAACTGCGCGACCGGTACGGCCGTCACACGTTCGGCCAGGACTGCCTGGTGGCGCGGCGGCTGGTGGAGACGGGCGTGCCCTACGTGGTGATCAACTATCCCGGCGGTTGGGACACGCACAGCAACCACTTTGCCACGATGCGGCGGCAGGCGCCGCAATTGGACCAGGGGTTGGCCGGGCTGTTGCAGGATCTGCACGATCGCGGGTTGCTGGAGAGCACGATTGTGTGGTGCTCGGGCGAGTTCGGACGCGGCCCCAAGGTGGACTGGCAGCCGCCGTGGAACGGCGGCCGCAACCATTACGGCAACGTGTTCACGGTGCTGGTGGCGGGCGGCGGTTTCAAGGGCGGGAGCATCGTGGGATCGTCGACCGAGAAGGGGGAAGAAGTCAAGGATCGGCCGGTGTATCCGGTGGATCTGTTGGGGAGCATCTATCAGTTGGGAGGCATCGACCCCCACGCCAAGTTGCCGCACCCGATGGGCCTGGAGGCGCACGTGTTGCCGCCGGTCTCGGACAAGGTGAAGTCGGCCGGATACCTGACGGAGATCATGTGAGCTTGGATCCCTGGACCGCCGCAGCCCGGCTGGGCGGACGGGAGCGATCGAGTCGGCCGCGGTCGACTCGGAGAGTGTTACGCCATGCGGCGGCTCGCGTCGGGGTGACGCGAGCCGCCTTCCTGCAGTTTGTTTGCCCCTGTTTTATCTGAGCAGACATTGGAGCGGCTTATGACGAGCAAGGTGCTGTGGCTTCCGGTTCTGGGAGTCGCCGGTTGGCTGTGGATGGCGGGTTCGGTCGCGGCGCAGACACGACCCTACATCGGTTTCGTATATCCGGCCGGCGGTCAGCAGGGCACCACGTTCCGAGTCAAGCTCGGCGGACAGGGCATGAGCGACCTGGAGCGGGTCATCGTCACGGGGCAAGGCGTGACGGCCAAAGTGGTCGAGTACAACCCGAAACTGGGCCCGCAGGAGATCACGCTGCTGAACGAGCAGCTTCGAGAGTTGCGCAAGGGGAAGTCGGCCAGCATGCTGGCGATGGCGTCCAAGATGTCTTCCGACACGATGATGAGTTCGGATTCGATGATGTCGTCGGAAATGATGATGAGTTCATCGTCGGGGGACATGATGACCTCGGCGTCGACAGGCGGCAAGGGGGGCAAGAAGGGTGCGGCGAATGAAACGGTGGACGAGTCCACGTTGCGGCTGATGGGCCGGATCGAGAAGCGGGTCCGCGAATACGTGCAGCGCCCGGCGTGCTCGTCGATCGCCAGCCTGGCGACCGTCGAGGTGACGGTGGACCGCGACGCTCCTCCGGGCGAACGGGAGATTCGTGTCGCATCGGCGCGCGGGGTGTCCAATCCGCTGGTCTTCCACGTAGGGCAACTGCCCGAGTATTGCCGGAAGCCAATGGTCACGGCCGCGTTCCAGGTGTTGGGCAAAGAGGAGTTGGCGCTGCGGAAGAGGCCGGCGGAAGAGATCGAGGATCGGATCACGATTCCCTGCGTGGTCAACGGTCAGATTGCCTCGGGCGAAATGAACCGCTATCGGTTTGAGGCGCGCAAAGGGCAGCGGTTGGTGATTTCGGCTTTGGCGCGGCAGTTGATTCCCTATATCGCCGACGCGGTGCCGGGGTGGTTTCAGCCGGTATTGACCGTGTATGACGCCAACGGGAAAGAGCTGGCCTACAACGACGATTATCGTTTCAAGCCCGACCCCACGCTGCTGTTTGAAGTGCCCAAGGACGGGGAATACGTGTTCGCGATCACGGACGCGATTTACCGGGGGCGCGAGGACTTTGTGTACCGGGTGACGATCGGCGAGTTGCCGTTTGTGACGAGCATCTTCCCGCTGGGGTGCCGGGCCGGCGAAACGCCCAAGATCGAGATGAAGGGTTGGAATCTGCAGAAGGCGCAGTTGGCGCCGCCGGCCAAGGACGCCAAGCCGGGTGTGTGCTCCCTGGTGGCGCGCCAGGCGGGAGTCGTTTCGAACGCGGTGCCTTTCGCCATCGACACCTTGCCGGAATGCCTGGACAAGGAGTCGAACAACGACGCGGCGCGCGCGCAGAAGGTGTCGTTGCCGATCATCGTCAACGGGCGGATCGACCGGGAGGATGATTGGGACGTGTTCCAGTTCACCGGCAAGGCCAATCAGACGATCGTGGCCGAGGTGTACGCGCGGCGGCTGGACTCGCCCCTGGATTCGATGCTCAGGGTGACGGATGCGTCGGGCAAAGTGCTGGCGGTGAACGATGACTACGAGCAGGCCGGCTCGGGAGTGAACACGCACGACGCCGACTCCTATCTGATGGTGAAGCTGCCGGCCGACGGCACGTACTATGTGTACCTGAGCGATGCCGCGCGGAGTGGCGGCGAGGAGTATGGCTACCGTTTGCGAATCAGCGCGCCGCGCCCGAGTTTCGACCTGCGCGTCGTGCCTTCGAGCCTGAGCATCCGGGGCAAGAGCAACAGCGGCGTGAGCGTGTATGTGATCCGGCACGACGGGTTTGCGGGCCAGATCAAGCTGGGGCTGAAGGATCCGCCGGCGGGCTTTTCGGCCAGTTCGGTCACTTTGTCGGGAACACAGGCCGTGACGCGGCTGACGATCAAGACGGACCTGATGGCGACGAAGGAGCCGGTGGCCCTGACGATCCAGGGCGTGGCCAAGATCGGCGATCGCGAGGTGGCGCGCGCGGCCGTGCCGGCAGAAGACCGCATGCAGGCCTTCTTGTGGCGGCACCTGGTGCCGGTGCAGGATTTGCGAGTGCTGGTGTACGATCCGAGCTACCAGCCGGCGCCGAAGCGCGTGCCGGTGCCGACGCCCCTGGTGGAGAAGAAGACCGAGCCTCTCAAGCCGGGGCAGGAGCCGCCCAAGGCCAAGTTCACCAAGCAGCAGGTGGCCAGCCGTCTGCGGCAGATTGAACTGCTGTTCCAGGAAGGGCTGTTGACCGACGCCTTCCGGAACGAGAAGGTCGCCGAATGCGAAGTGGCGCAGTAAGGCCTGAAGGATCAGGGGCTTCGGCGAGCCGCACGTTTGGGAGCCGATTTCAAGGCCCGTCGACGGCTCAGTCGAGGTGGGCCGCCGGACTTGGTTGTGGCAGCGCTGGGATGGGTCGTCGTTGCCGAGCGATGCTCTGGGCGACCTGAGTGCGAGGGGCTGCGGCATTGTACGCGGGGGTATCACGCGTCGCCACGCGCGGATCGCGACGGGGACTTGCTGCTCCACGACTCTGCGATCGAAGGGGAATGTCGCCCTACACCGGGCCCGAGCCTTGAGGAGTCTTGTGCCGGGGCGCCGCCTGTCTTGGACGGCCTGCTGATTCCTCGCAATGGGTGTCGGATGCGAGGGGGGACGCGAAGCGCATATCCCGATCAGTCGCCAGGTCGTTCGACTTGTCCTTGTCCGTCGGTTCCGGCCAGAGCTGAGAGCAGATCGACCGTCTGTTCGAGGGCGCGGCCCGTGAGCAGCTTCTCCGCCACCCTGCGACAGAGATCGGCCACACGGGCGGACCGCAAGACGTTTGCGATGACCGCGGCCAGGCGTTGCGGCGTGAAACGTCGAGGTGGGACGACGACGGCCACGCCGAGCCGTTGCAGGCAGTGGGCGAAGTCTGGTTGATCGTACGCCATGGGCATGACGATCTGCGGGATTCCGGCCGCCATGCAGATCGCAGCGGTGCCGGTGCCCGCGTGGTGGACCATCACGGCGATGCGTCGCGAGAGATAGGTGAACGGCACGTAGCGGAAGTGCTTGACCCCCGGCGGCAGATTGGTCGGCAACTGTTGCGGGTAGTCGGTGAGCAGCATGCCGCGCTGCCCGCTCATCCGGCACGCCTCGGCACCGACTGCAAAGAATCTCTCGGCCTGCTGGTTTCCGGTGCCGGGAGTGAACACGACGGGCGGCGGGCCGTTGTCGAGAAACTCAGCCACGTCCTGGGGAACCTCGCTCAGCCGGCGGCGGTCCCAGATCGGGAATCCGGCAAGCCGGGTTTGCGGGGGCCAATCGGGCTGCGGCGGGAAGAACCAGTCCGGGAAGAGTCCGATCACACGCTGCGGGGAATGCCACCAGGACTTCAGGAAGCGTCGGGCCGAGGGCAGGCCCAACTCGGCGCGAAAGCGGTTGGTGGGAGGCCCCAGGTATCGGTCGGTGAACAGCGCGTCGGAGATCCAGAATTGAAGACGCTTGGAGATTCTCGGCACGTAGTCGCGTGTGAACATCGGCGGTGGCATGACCGCCGTGCGGTGCAGGCTGCGGATCCAGAAGGGCTCCAGATGCACGGTGGCGTAAGGGACGCCCAGCGACTCCTGGGCGATCCGCGCTCCCAAGGACCATCCCGGGCCGGCCACGACCGTCTCCCCGGGCCGGTAACGCTCGCGGATAGCCGCGTACAGAGCACGCATCGGGCGGAGGGCGCAGTAGTCCAGGCCCAGTCTCCAATACCGCAGGCGACTCCACATGTCGGGGTGACGCCAGTACTGTTGGAGGTCGCTGACCGTGCCTACCGGAACCAACTCAAACCCGGCGTCTTTGACCAGATCGGCATAGAACGGATTGCAGAGGAACGTAACCTGGTGACCGCGACGGCGCGATTCCTCGGCGATCCCCAGATAGGGGTGCAGGTCTCCGTATGTGCCGTTGGGTGTCAAGAGCAGATGCACTGGGGGCCGCCTTCAGAGCCGGTCCCAGAACCTGTCGGCAGTTCCGTCCTGCAGGGCCGCTCGATGTGGCCATGATGGTTCTGGAATGGGTTCTAACGATGCAAACGTCAATGAGTTCTGGTCCTGGAGTCGCTGAATTCACGAGGACTATTGGATGTCAGAAAAGGAATGTCGCATCGGTCGGGCCCGTTGCCCAGGAAAGCCGGCCTTCCGATGGTCGGCCTCACGGCATTACTTGCCTGAGGCGCAATAATCGGGTGTCGGGCAGGAAGATCGACCTTCAGATGAGCCACGGCATCAGGGCGGCCAATGGGAGTGCGGTTGCCGCGGCAACCGCCACCAGTGCGCCACTTTGCGATGCCCAATGTTAACGAGATGCAGCATGTTCCGCTAATTCAATCTTGTGTTTGGACGGGTTGCAGCGCGGGATCCTTCAGCGGCAAGGAAGACGGTGTGCGGCCAAAGAATCTACGGACGCTATCGGTGATATGCACCACCTGTTCGTCCGTCAAGGCATCGTGGACCGGCAGCGTGAGGATTTGGGGCCAGACTCGCCCGGTCACCGGCAGCGGACGCTTGACCGCCTTCTTCCAGTAGGTCATCTCGGACAGCGGCTTGTAGTGGACGGCGGTGGCGATGTTCCGCTGGGCGAGGAACTCCGACAACTCCGCGCGGTTCGAGGAGCGGAGAACGTAGTGCTGCACGGTGTGCGAATAGGGAGGCAACTGGACGCCAGGCAGGTCGCGAAAGGCGGCGTTGTAGTAGGCCTGGATGAACCGCCGTCGTGCATTCATCTGTTCGATCCTCGCCAACTGGCCCAGCCCTAGCACCGCGGTGATGTCGTTCATGTACGCCTTCAGGCCGCCACCCTCCAGAATGTCATAGTCCCAGTCGTACTTCCCCTGCGAGGCCCGTTCGTAGACTCGCCGGGTCATGCCGAAAGAACTCAGGCTTCGGACTCGCTCGGCGATCTGGCGGTCATTGGTGGTTACCATGCCGCCATCTCCGGCAGGCATCGTCTTCACGGCGTGGAAGCTCCAGACGGCGACGTCGCTGTGCCGGCACGTGCCCGGCGTAAACATGGCATGCGCGTTGTCTTCGATGATCAAGCCGGTGAATCTCTCGCGCAGCCTCTGGACGTTGGCCAAACGCCCGTGCAGGTTGACGACGATGACGGCGCGAGTCTGCTGCGTGAGGACGATCGCCTCCGGGTCGAGGCAATGAGAATCCTCTTCGACGTCAGCCAAGGTCACGTCCATGTTGTTCCAGTCCCCCACCGCGGCGTCGGCCACAAACGTCAAGGCAGGGACGATCAACTCTCCGCTGCGGATCGCGTGGGCCTTCAGGCACAAATCCAGGGCCGCGGTGGCGGAAGAGGTCCCAATCGCGTATTGGGCTCCGACTTTTTCGGCAAATCGCCGCTCAAACTCCGCGGTCTTTTCGCCGCAGCCCCACCACCCGCTCTCCAAAACACGGAGCAACTCCTGCGCGGTCTTCTCATCGATGGTGGGCCGAAGCACGGGGATCATCGGTCAGCCTGTGAAAGATTTCCGGACTATGGCGTCTTGCACAGCCAACGAAGCGAGGGCGTCCAGCGGAAGCCGAAAACGTCTGGCCTCGTGTTGGTCGGCCAGGGCCATTCGCAATGCCTAGGTCAATAACGCCACCAGGACGGGATTGTACCGCCCGCAAGGCAGGTCGTAAACCGTTTTCGTGCCCAAGACGACCGACGCCGGATCTGGTCCCCTGTTCCACCGGCTCGCCGCTCAGACCGAGAACCTGTCCTGGTGCATCACGGCTTAGTCGGGTAGACTCAGGTCTGTGGTCAGGGGGCCAGATTGTCTGTCGCGTATCGGTTGCGGAAGACCTCGCAGAAGTCTGCAATTCTGGGCGAAGCGAAGAGTCGGATCGGTCCGAGATTCTTCGCTGCGATCAGGATGACCCGGTGTCGACCTTCCGCAACAGATACAACTGCATAACCTTTCACGCGCGAGGAAACCGTCGGATGCGAATGCGTTTGCTTTCAGGGGGCCTGATCACCATGGCGGCCGTGGCCGCGATGGCCGTGTGCGCCGCGGCACGCGCGGCCGAGGAGCCGCGAATCGTGCCTATCGGCATGGGCTGGGCTCGGACCACCGTCAATACCACGACCTTTCGGTCCGAGGCGGTCACGACCCACGGCCAGACGCAATACGCCGCCTTCTACGACGTTGACAGCCAGGTCGTGCTGGCCCGGCGCACCCTGGGGTCCGACAAGTGGGATTTGCGGCAGACATCGCTCACGGGCAATACGCGCGACGCGCACAACAGCATCTCCATCGCGGTGGATGGGGACGGCTATCTGCACGTGTCGTGGGACCACCACTGCCACGCGCTGCGGTACGTTCAGTCGCGTGCGCCCGGCTCGTTGGAGCTCACGGAAAAGATGCCGATGACCGGCCAGGCGGAGAGCCGCGTGACGTACCCGGAGTTCATCCGTCTGCCTGACGGCGATTTGGTTTTCATGTACCGCGACGGGGGATCGGGCAACGGGCGCACGATGCTCAACCGCTTTGACCTGAAGACCCGCCGCTGGTCTGTCGTGCAGCATCCGTTGATTGACGGCCGCGGCAAGAACAACGCGTACACCAACCGCCTGGCCATCGGGGCGGACGGCGTGTGGCACCTTTCGTGGTGCTGGCGCGAGACGCCGGACCTGGCGACGAATCATGATGTGTGCTACGCCCGATCGGCCGACGAGGGACGGACGTGGACGAAGTCCACGGGACAGCCGTACGCGCTGCCGATCACGGAAGACACGGCCGAGGTGGTGGTGGCGGTGCCGGAGGGGAGCCAGCTGATCAACCAGACGAGCATGGCGGCCGATTCGCGCGGGAGGCCGGTGATCGCAACGTACTGGCGTCCCGTGGGGCAGGAGGCGGCGCAGGTGCACGTGATCCGTCGCGACGAGGCCGGCTGGCGCGTGGTGCAGGTCACGGATCGCAGGCTGCCGTTCACCTTTGCGACGGGCGGGGGAACGAGGCGCAAGACCCTCTCGCGCCCGGCGATCGCCATCGACGCCGCGGATCGCATCTACTTGTTGATCCGCGACGAGGAGCGGGGCGGGAAAGTCTCGGCCCTGATTTCGCAGGACGCCGATCTGGCGGCCTGGCGGACAGTGGACCTGACGTCGGAGTCCTTTGGTCAGTACGAGGCGAACTACGACCGCGTGCTTTGGAAACGGGATGGCCTGCTGCACATTTTCATTCAACGTAGCGAGCAGGGCGACGGCGAGCGGCCCAGCGACCTGGGCGCGCAGCCGGTTGGCGTCTTGGAGTGGAAACCGTAGCGGCTGGTCGGGCAGGAGAGGGGGCCGGTCAGGTCGTGTGTCCGCGCTGTCCCATTCGCCGCCATTATTGGATGTCAGAAAAGGAATGTCGCAGCTGTCGAGCCCGTTGCCCTGGAAAGCCGGCCTCCCGATGGTCGGCCTCACGGCATTACTTACCTGAGACGCAATAGGTCGCCGGGCTTTCGCCCGAAGCCGTGGCCGAAACGCCAGGAATGGCGATTCAGCCACGGTTGGCAGCCCTGGTGGAGTCCGGTCATTGGGTATATCGGCGGAATAGTCCTGGATTCGGAGGCAACAGGTGTACCGGACTTGCGTTCTGCGCGACCTGCTTCTTGTTCTTGTGGCGCTGGGATCGTATGGTTGCGGTCAAGGCGAGCGCGACCCGGTTGCGTTAGCGATTCGCGATCTGGGCGGGAAGGTATATCGCGACAGGTCTGCACCCAATTCGCCCGTCTGCCAGGTGTATCTCTATCACACGACGACAAAGGACTCCGATGTGGCTGTCCTGACTCATGCCAAGGATCTTCAGGCGTTGGGCCTTGGGAGGACGCTGATAACAAGCGAAGGCCTTTCCCCGCTGACCAGACTGGAACAACTGGCCGAACTCAATATTGCTCGAACTAATTGCGATGACAGGGCGGCTCTGTACATCGGTGCGATGACTCACCTTCGCGTCCTCAACGTCGCCGAGACCCGAATGAGCGATGCCGGGTTGATACACATATCCAACCTCCCAAACCTCACGGAACTGAACCTGGACGATACGCCAATCACCGATGCCGGGTTGAAGGAGATTGCGAAGTTGCGACAGTTGGAGTGCCTGAGTCTGAGAAGGACGAACATAGGTGACGCGGGCCTGGAGTATCTTCAACACCTGCCAAGCCTGCGGTCTCTGGACCTTGTGGAGACTCGCGTCACGGACCGAGGCTTGAAGTTTGTGGCGAATATCCAGAGTCTTCGTGAGTTGAATCTGTGGTGTACCGCTGTGACCGATATTGGCATTCTGGAATTGACAAAGCTGACCAACCTTTCCCGAGTCTATCTTCTCGAGACAAAAGTGAGTGAGTCTGGCGCGATGAAGCTCCGTCACGCGTTGCCCTCGCTCACGGTTCTCGGAGATTGGTAGACGCATCGGTTGAAGGCAAGCGGTAGCGGGTACGCGATGTGTCTTCCTCTTGCGTGATACAGTTCGTTGCGGTCCTGGTTCAAAATGTGGAGACAATCGCGTGAACCGGCTGTGCTTTCTACGTAACGTGCCTCTTCTGTTAGCCCTGCTGGCTTGCTACGGTTGCGGTCAAGGCGAGGATGCCCCGATTGCTACAGAGATTCGTGGACACGGCGGAATGGTTTCGCGCGACAAATCCGCTCCGCGCGCCCCGATTTGCGGGGTGTACTTCTGGGGCAGGGCCACGGACTCCGAGGTTGCCGTGATTGCGGGACTGACGAAGCTCCGCTCGCTGGGACTCGAAAGGACCTCCATAACAAGCGAAGGTCTTTCTTCGCTGAGCAAGCTGACGCGGCTCTCCGAGCTCAACGTCGCTTGTACTGCTTGCGATGACAGGGCTGCCCCCTACATCGCCGCCGTAGCTCACCTTCGCGTTCTCAACCTCGCCGCGACCCAGATGGGCGACGCGGGGCTGAAGCAAATAGCGAAGCTCCCGGACCTCACGGAACTGGAGCTGGGGGAAACACAGGTCACTGACTTGGGGATGCGGGAGGTCGCGAAGCTGCAACGCTTGCGGTATCTGGGCTTGGGGAAGACAAGCGTTGGCGACGCGGGCTTAGAGAGTCTGCAAGGATTAGAAGACCTACAGTCCGTGAACCTTTTGGAGACTCGCATTACAGACCGCGGTTTGCAGTCTCTTGGTAGCATCCGGAGCCTACGAAAGGTGAATCTTTGGCGCACCTCTGTGACGGATGCTGGCGTTCTGGAGTTGAGAAAGCTACCACACCTTTGCGAGATCTGTCTGCTCGAAACCAAGGTGAGTGATTCGGCTGTGATGAAGCTCCGGGAGGCGTTTCCGTGCCTCACGGTTCTTGGAGATCGCGCGGAGGCGCGGCTTCCATTGGATAGCCAGAGACAGAGCGTAGCGAGGCCTCCGGTCTGCCCCAGATGACAGGAGCAACGTGTTGCGGCGGGTGGGGCGGGACGAGGAAGGCTGGTACGGATGGTGACTGGTGCAAGAGCGGGAATGGATCGCGATGCGCTGTCGCCGGAAGGGACTGGAGGAACCACGGACGCGAAGGGCACGATGGCGGAGGCGGGGTGACGCGTTGGGGATGTTCAGTAAGCGTCAATGAATCGCCAGTCTTGCGGGCCGTGCTAGGCTGAATGCCTGGGTAGGATTCATCCACGGGCATTCGGAGGACCAGGCTATGGTGAAGCCCAGGCGCTCGGATCGGCAGCGGTATTGGCGGGAGGTCATTGAACGTTAGCTGGCCAGCGGGCAGAGCATTGTCGGGTTTTGCTCCCAGGAGGAGCTAGCCTGGCTCGTGACCTGGAAGTTCCTGCATCACTTGCCGGTCTATCGGCAGCAGGAACTGCTGCCTAGTCCGCTAAAGCGGTGGATGTCGCGGGCACTGCTCTGCGGGCTGTTGATTCGGACGGCCCAGGCTTTACGGCCTTTATTGATCTTCAGAAAAGGAATGCAACACGAAGGTGGCGTTTGCACCGCGAAACCGGGCTCGCGCTGGTCGCCCTCGTTGCATTGTCTATCTGAGGGTCAATAGGGCGATTGATCCATGAACGAGTACTTGCCAGCGCGGTCAGCAACGCTGACGAAACCGAGGTGAAGATGCTCAAGCCGGGGAACGGCAAGGCGATCACGGGATACCTCAGCGGTTATGCGGGGGATACGGATCATCGCTACGTTTTCTACGACTTCCGACCCAGCCGCAGGCGTGACGGGCCGAGGTAAGTCCTGGCCGACTATCGCGGTTATCTACAAAGGGACGGCTACATCGTTTACACCTCGCTGGTGCGCGAGGCGGCGGGTCGCCTTGTGGACGTGGCGTGCTGGGCACATGGTCGGCGGGGCTTCGAGGAAGCCCTCCCGGCGACCCGTCACGCGCTGGGATGGCAGTCTCGAAGCGGTATAGCCGCGGATTCACGTGCGCCATGGGGTGGTTGGGCTCCGCGTCGGAAAACCAACGATTCTTGACACGTCCAGCAGACTTGCTAGGGTGAGGGGTGCGTGATGGAGTTCTGACGGCATCGCGTGAGCCCATCCACAGTTGGCCACACAGCGCCCCCCATACCTGGAGAGACCGATGAAAGTCAAAAACACCAAACGCCTTCTTGCCAGCGTGCTGGTTTTCGCGGTCGCTGCTCCTACCGCACAGGCGCAGACCGCACCCAAGATGAAGATGACCACGGAGGTCCCGCCAGGTATCGCCATTGCTGATGAGGTAAACACGCGCCTGGGCACGCTCCGATTCTTCGACGGTTTCCCCGACGACGCCACCGTCGAAAAGCTCTATGACAACCTCGACTTCCAGCGCGCGGTTCAAGCGTATCTCCTAGGTTTGGCGCCGGTCAGCCAATTGGCGAACCGCAAAGGGATCGCCACGTTGGGGCCAATCAACCAAACGATCCCCATCTTTGAGGACCGGATGGACTCGAAGTCGCTGTTCCTCACCCCAAACAACAACACACCCTACACCTGGTTCTGGCTCGATCTCCGTAAAGGCCCACTGGTGATGGAAGTGCCGCCCAAGGTGCTCGGCCTGATCAACGACATGTGGTATCAGTTCGTCACGGATGTCGGATTCACCGGGCCGGACAAGGGCGAGGGCGGCAAGTATCTCCTGCTTCCTCCCGGCTACGCCGGCCAAGTGCCGGCCGGCTATCACGTAGTCCGCTGCGCCACCTACTCGGTCTGGGTGCCTTGGCGCTCGTTCCTCGTCAACGGCGACCCGAAACCTGGCGTGGATGCAGTGGAGAAAAAGACCCGCATCTATCTCCTTAAGGACGCCGCCCATCCGCCGAAGATCAACTTTGTCCACGTTTCCGGGAAAGACTTCAGCACGCTGGCGCCGGCCGATTACAGTTTTTGGGAGTACCTTAACCAGGTGGTGCAGGAAGAGCCGACCGACGCGGTGGATCCGGTCACCCTCGGCTTTTGGTACGCGGTCGGTATCCGGAAAGGAAAGCCCTTTGCCCCCGACGCGCGGATGAAGAAAATTCTCGAGGAGGCCGCGCTGGTCGGCGACGCGACCGCGCGCACCGTCAACTCCCGTTTCCGGATCAAGGAGAGCTACTACTACCCCAACAGCGCTTGGCGCTCCGGCTTTTATGGCGGCTATAAGTTTGAAGAGAACGGCGCGCGCGTGCTGGACGCTTACTCGGCCTTCTTCTTCTATGCCACCGGCGTGACCCCGGCCATGGACTCCAAGGCCGTCGGCATGGGCTCGCAATACATGGCTGCGTTCTTGGATTCCAACGGCAAGCCGCTCGATGGAGGAAACAACTACCGACTGCACCTGCCGCCCAACATCCCGGTCAAAGAGTTCTGGTCGGTTATCCTTTACGACAGCCAGACCCGCTCGATGCTCCAGACCGACCAGCGCTGGCCGGCCGCCACCAGCCAGAATCCTAAGCTCAAGGTCAACGCCGACGGTTCGGTCGACATCTACTTCGGTCCGAAGGCACCCGCAGGCAAGGAGGACAACTGGATTCAGACCGTCCCCGGCAAGGGCTGGAACACCCTGCTGCGCCTCTACGGCCCGCTCCAGCCGTGGTTCGACAAGACTTGGCGGCCTGGCGAGATCGAGCCGGTGAAATGAGCTTGAGTGACCAGCTAACAACCGGTTCTAGCGGCCGGCGCTAACGCGCCGCCGCTGGAACCGGAGCGTTCCGCTCGCTGGCGTCCCGTCAAGCCATCCCTTTTCTCGGATGCTTCAGAGAAGGACCGTTTTTCGCGGAGAAGGCTCTGGGGAAACCCTGGCGGCCGCAAGGCCACACCCCCGGTCTTGCCCCATCTTGCTCAGTAGGCTCGCAACCCAGCCCGTTGGTGATGTCGGGGCTATTACAGGCACTATTGATGCTCAGAAAAGGACTGCAATAAGAGGGTGGCGTTTGTGCCAAGAAACCGGGCTCCCGTTGGTCGCCCTAGCTGCATTACTTATCTGAGGGCCAATATAGACTTCTTGACGCGCACGATGTTCAGAACGGGAATGCAGCGCGGTGCAGGCGTCTGGCGCCGGAAGGCGGGTTCCGGGCGGTCGGGGACAGACCCGACGGATCTGCGAGAGGGGCAGGAGTTCTCTCGCCAAGATCGCGAAGGAAGACCGGGAGCCCGATTTTCGGGGCCGCCCAATGGTCGGCCAGGTTGGATGGCTGATCTGAGACGCAATCGCTACCGCAGTTGTATCGCTTGTGTTAATCTGATCCTACTTTCCGCACGTCTGGTTTGTGATATCTTTGAATTTCCCGTCCGCTTG
>CALARR010000395.1 GCA_937889015.1 uncultured Planctomycetales bacterium
TGCGGAAGTCGGAATGCGGAAGTCGGAATGCGGAAGTCGGAATGCGGAATGCGGACGGTGAGAGCTGACAACTCTGATTGCTGAAAGCTGAAAGCTGAGAGCTGATCGCTGAGAGCTGATCGCTGAGAGCTGATCGCTGAAAGCTGATCGCTGAAAGCTCGGCGCGCGTCAGTTTGCACGCACGTCGATTTCTTCGCCGAACGTCAGCGTGTCGCCGTGATCGATGACTTCGAACACGTGCAGTCGTTCGTCAGGGCTGGTGTTGGGTTGGTGCAGGGGCATCAGCAACCGGCCGTCAAACGAACGAAACAGCATCCCATGGCCGCCGTTGCGCGTGTAGATCGGCTTGTGGCCGATCCAGGGGCCGGCCAGCTTGCCGGACTGGGATTCGCTCAGCACCACGCAATAGCCGCTGTGGGGAAGGTAGGTGGACCAGGTCATGAACAATTTGCCGCTTTTCGGGCTGCGATAGAGAAAGCAGCCATCGGTCACCTTGCCGGCCGTGGCCGACTGGTTCGCGCCGGGAACCTGCGAGGCGCGGAACAGCGGCTGCGGCTTCTCCGCCGCTGCCGACAGGTCCGGGCGCAAAGGCACCGCATCGATCGTACCGTCGATCAACTGCACCCACTCGTGGCAGAAGACCATGAAGGGCCGGCCATCTTCGACATACAGCGTCCCATCCAAGGCCATCCAATCCTCCGGCGTAGGCGCGCTGTCCGCGACGGGCTGGAAAGGGCCGTAGGGACTGTCGGCCACGAACACGTACGTGCCGCGAACGTACATCTTCGGCCAGTTGCGCGACGTGACGGGCGGTGGGCCCGGCAGCGTTCGGCCGAATGTGAGCGTCACGAGCAGATAGTACTTGCCCTGGTGCTGGTGCATCTCCGGGGCCCAGACGAGCGTGATGTCCTTGTCGGCCGGCAGGGCCAGCACGCAGCGGGGCTGCGTCCAATGCGCCAGGTCCTGGCTGGCATAGACTTCGACGCCCAGCCGCTCGCTGCCGGGGCGATTCTTGGTCTGCGCGTACATCAGATAGACCCGTTCGGGCGCATGGGCAAAGATGTACGGGTCGCGGATGCGGATGGCGTCGGTGTTCAACGGGAAGGCAGGCTCGGCGGCCGGCAGCGCCGTACGCAGCAGGATCGCGCCCAACAAGAAGGCGAGCGAGAATCGACGCATCAGGGATTCCTTTGACGGTGGCGTTCTGTTTGCTGCGCTATGAGCGTTCACAAGGCAAGAAGGACTGCACCACGGATTCACGGAGCGCACGGAGACGCAGAGAACACAGCCAGACTTTGTTCTTGGGAAACCGAGACACGGTCACTGGCCTGAGGTGTCTTCCCTCCGTGATCTCGGTGCCTCCGTGGTGAATCTTCCTCTTCGTGCGCGGAGAATGGAGGCACATCGTCGTTCGTCGTTGGTGCTCGCAGCAAGGCGGCGGTAGCTCTTCTGCAAGGGCTGGTGGCCGGATCGATGGGTAATGATCGAGCCATGGCGTCAGGATACTTCCACGGCCCATGCGTGGCAATCCTGTTCATGATTCAAGGTCTGCCGCCGAGTTTCCCTCGACAGGAGACGGGGGATCACGAAAGCACGAGAACACGAAAGAAGGCGGACGGTTCGCTCGCTGGGTGATGTGATGCGGCATTCCAGGAATGACTACACGTGCCAAGCGTGCCATGTCAGGAACCTACCGCTGCCTCATGTTCCTGTCAACAGTTATGTATGCTGCCGGCGCACGAAATCCGAACGAGCGTTTGTCAGACCTGTTCGCGCACCACGAACGGCTCGCGGTACGCCCGGCCGAGCATCTTGTTGGCCTCGTCGTCACCAACGTACCGCTCCGCCTGCGCATCGAACTGAAGCACACGCCCGAGCCGATACGTCGACCCCGTCAGGTCCAGTTTCGCCGCATCCACCAGGTGCTGCTTCATGTCTTCAAACGAGTCGCGGAACATCGTGTCGCCGGCCAGCGTCTTCGTTCCCTTGTCGAATGCGACTTCCTGGCCCAACCGGTACGAGGTGTTGGCCATGTGGGCCAGAAGTGCCGCGCGATGCCCTTCCAGAATCTCGGCCGTGAGCTGGTCGCGCTTGCGGCTGCGCATGCAATCGATGAAATTCCGGAAATGAAGCTTTTCGACCGGCCCGGGGTTTCTGTCCGGCATGTCCTCGATCGGTTCGCCTTCCTGCTTGCCCTTGCGGAAGAACATGCCGTCCTTTACGACGCCTTCGTCGGTATAGAACTCGTTGGCCACCTTCGACGTCTTGCCGGTGACCAGGCCGCGATCTTCGAAGAACAGCTTCATGTCGCCGAAGTCGATGACGGTCAACTGGGTGTTCGGGGTCTCGCCCTGGTCCTTGTAGCCGAACCGGCCGCCGAGACTGATGACGCTCTTCGGAGCGGCGTCCACAGGCATTGCCCAGCGCGCGACGTCCAGTTGATGCACGCCCTGGTTGCCGATCTCCCCGTTGCCGAACGCCCAGACCCAGTGCCAATTGTAGGGCACGAGGTTCGTCCGGTACGGCTGCACCGCGGCCGGGCCGAGCCACAGGTTGTAGTCGAGTTCCTTGGGCGGTTCCTGGGGATCTGCGAAGCCGATGCTTGGCCGCGGCTTGCTGGCATAGCCGTAAGAAATCAGCAGTTTTCCGTACTTCCCCTTGTGGATGTCGGCGATCAGCTTCTGCCACTTCGGATCCGCGCGTCGCTGGGTGCCGTGCTGCACGATCCGGTCATACTTGCGCGATGCCTCGACCAGCTTCCGGCCTTCAAAGATATTGTGGCTGCACGGCTTCTCCACATACACGTCCTTGCCCGCCTGGCAGCACCAGATCGCCAGCAGCGAATGCGAGTGATTCGGCGTGGCGAGCGACACGGCGTCCAGGTTCTTGTCCTCGAGCGCCTTGCGAAGGTCTTGCACGCACTGCGGCGTGTTGCCGGCCTGCTTCGCGACCAGCGTGGTCGCCGCGGGGAACAGGCGGCTGTCGACGTCGACCAGGTAAGCGATTTCGACGTCCTTCATCTCGGCGTAGCAGCGGAGGTGCGATCGTCCCCGCCCGTTGAAACCAGCCACCGCAATGCGAATCCGGTCGTTGGCGCCCAGCACTCTGCCCGAAGCCTTCGTGCCTGAAATCGTAACGGCCGCAAGCGCGCCGCTTGCCGCAGCGCATTTCAGAAATCCACGACGGCTGCAGCGGTTCATATTCGTCCCTTTCGCTGAGAATGGTCGTCTTTTCGCCTTCAGTGCAGTTCACGCAATGCCGGCCCGGCACGGTCTTCTTCCGGCCGCGCTGATCCGATCGCTTGCCGGGGCTCCCTTTCGAGTATAGCAGGACTCTCTTCCGCGTTACGCACAGATTGCGCAAAAGTTCTGATGTTTTGCACAGCCGCGGCAGGGCTTCCTTGGCAGAGATCCGCCCCCCGTGCACGGGCGCGACGGAGCACGTGAAAGATCATCCGCGCAGGAGCGATGCGAGCGGTTCCGCGGCATAGGCCGAGCGGCACTGGGCGAGACTAACCAATCCGCCCGGCTGCGACAATGATTTGCGAAGTTCCGGGGCCAGCAGACACAACTACTTTTTGGGACCCGGCTTTTGTCGCCTGAGGACACGCCCCAGCTTCTTCTCCAGGCGTTTCTGGAATTCGTCGTTTCCCAGGACTCGGCGGTGACGGGCACCGAAAATCCGCGTGGGCGCTAGACGCGGGGGGGAGGCGTGACGCTAAAATGGCTGGACGAACGAGCCTGGATCGGCTTCAGCCTCACAGTATATGGGAAATGTCGGGGAAAGGTAACGCGTCGCGAAATGGCAACCAGGCGTTCCATCTACTCCGTGATCTACCGACTGTTCAGGAATTAGCTGATGAGAGTTCATCCCTTCTTCAATCTCGTGTGCCTTGCCTTGATGTCATTCCTGGCAGGCGTCGTGACTGCGGTCGATTCGCCCGCCTTGGGAGGCGGTAGTCCCGCCGTGCCCGATTGGGCCCAGGCTCGCGATGAAGCGGCGAGGATCCTCTCCGAGATCGTCAAGATCGACACCAGCAACCCGCCGGGCAACGAAACAAAGGTCGCACGCCATATCCAAGCGATCCTCAACAAGGAAGGCATCGCGTCGGAGATCCTCGAGTTACAGCCAGGCCGGGGCAACCTCGTGGCCCGGCTGCGCGGCAACGGCACGAAACGTCCGATCTTGCTCATGGGCCACACGGATGTTGTGGGCGTGGAGCGGGAGAGATGGGGAAGAAAAGGTGACATCCACTAAATGTGGTGAAGGTAGGCGGGTTGCGTAGCTGGCTATCGTTTCTTCGGTCGTCTTCGCGAGCGAAGGGGCCATTCCAATCCTATTGATCTCTGCATTGCTCATGGGCGCGGCCGAGGGAACGGAAGGCCGGGAAGACCGGGCTGCTGCGACCAACCTGCGGTCGGTGCCCGGCCCTTGCTTCATGCGCTATGCAGGACCCAATAGCTCCAGATAGACTGGGCTGGAAGTGTTCACGGGGAAGAGGGATTCCACCACGGAGTCGCGGAGAGCGGAGAACCTTTACTCTTGGGGAACCGAGACACGGTCACTGGCCGGAGGCGTCTTCCCTCCGTGATCTCGGTGCCTCGGTGGTGAGTCTTCCTCTTCTTGCGCGGAGAATGGGGGCCCATCGTCGTCCGCGGGCGCTCGCAGCAAGGCGGCGGTAGCTCTTGTGTAAGGGCTCGCGGCCGGATCGATGGGTAATGGTCAGGATAGCTCCACGGCCCATGCGCGGCAATCCCTGGTCGCCCTTTCGGCATCGTCCCTCAAGTTTCCCTCGACGGGAGATGGGGGATCACGAAAGCACGAGAACACGAAAGAAGGACGGTTCGCTCGCTGGGTGACGTGATGCGGGGCTCCAGGAACGGCCACGCGCCAATCGTATCATGCCGCGACGCTACTGCATCGCACGCCTTGTCAATTAAGTTCTGTGTCCCCGGAATTCCCGCCCGGAATTCCCGAAAGCCGAAAGTGGAGAGCGGAAAGCCGAAAGCCGCGCGTTGTGCCCTCCTTTGATTCTTTGTCTCTGTCTGGCTCAGAGAGAGTGTTATGCTGAAGCATAACCTACGGACTTTGCCCCTCTGTGCCTCTCTGCCTCTTTCACGGGCCGTTGCGCGCGAATTTGTTGGCGTCGAAGTGGATGTGGCGGCTGTCCGGGTCGAAGGCCACTCGGCCCGAGTGTCACCTGCGGGGCCGCCTCATGGATGCAGGGGCCCAAGTCACTTGGCCTTCAACTGCTCGGCCAGCTCCTTCGGGAGCACGATTCCATCCATGCGGTTGTGCTTGTAGTTCCAGGTGGATTTGATCTGTTCGGCTGTCAACCCGGTTACCCTGTGACGTCCGTGTTCGATACGCACGTCCGTAATTATTGCATCTGTTAAATCAGCATGGGTAAGCGCACACCCAGCGAATCTGCAGCCCGTGAGATTCTGTCGCGCAAGGTCCCACCGACACATATCCACCTCTAAGAAACTGATACCTCGGAGATGTCCCTTCTGGTAATCACGCGTCGAGTACAAATCTTCTTTCCTGAAGTCACGTCCAACGGTGCAATCGCGAATGATTGCATTTTGAAATCGTGGGCGCGTTCCAGATCCTGGGCCAAGCCGTGTTCCCGTAAGGTCGATTTCGAAGAAGTCTTGCTCTCCCTCCAGTAGCAGGGCGAAGTCCATTCTCCGTAGTGAACGACATTGAAAGCTCTTCGTTGAAGCGATCTGCGCGAAGGTCATCCTTCCGCCGTAGAAGGTAACCCTATCGATCGTCGCATCTGTGAAATCG
>CALARR010000396.1 GCA_937889015.1 uncultured Planctomycetales bacterium
CGTGACTGGGGTAGTCTTGGGATAGGCTCTTAGTGTCGTGTGTGAAGGCCACGCGTGCGGGGCCTTGTGACAGCAGGCTTCGGCATGCCCACGACGAGCGTGGGCATGGCAACCGGCAGCCACCCAACGCGGTCCTGTGGGAGCGGGCTTTTGCAGGCCCACGACAAGCGGTCCCGCGCCGAGCGTGGGCGTGGAATGGCGCCCGGCGCGCAGAGCACGCAACGTCAGCGGTCGTTGATCCGCCGGTGCTGCTGGATCAAGTACTGGAGATTCTTGGCCTTCTTCTGGACCTTGGCGTCCGGGTCGTTGGTCGTCTGCGTGATGACGTTCCAAGCCTGCGGCGAGTCCAGGCGGAAGAGGATCTCCAGGGCCTGGCAGCGGGCCGCGGAGTCCTGATCGCGGCGCACGACCTGCGCCAAGGGTTCGACGGCCGTGGCGGCCGGCAGGCTGCGATCGATGGCCAGGTTGAACAGTCCTTGCAGGGCCGCCTGTTTCAGTTTCGGGTCACTCTGTTCCAGCGAGACCAGGAAGAGCCGACCGGCGCGCGGATCGTTGAGCCCGGCCAGGGCCTGCATGGCCGCGCGGCGGACTTCGTGGTCCGGGTCGGTGGCCACGCGCGTCACCAGGGCCGGGGCGGACTGGCGCACGAGCAAGCGTTCCTGGAAGGTCAGCCGTTCCAGGGCCTTGGCGGCCATCAGGCGTCTGGAAGTCGAGGCGTGATCCAGCAAGGCAGTCAAGACCTCGACTGAATTGCCGTCGGCCGCGAACTGCAGCCGGTTCTCGGCCCACTTGCGGATCTCGGGTTCACGATCGTCGACGGCGGCAATCAGGTCCGGCACGGCATCCTTCTGCAACACGTTGCACAAGACTTCTAGCGCCAAGCGGCGTTCACTGGGCCGGTTGGAGGTTTGCCGGAAGAAACTCCGCAGGAGGGGCGCCGCGCGGCGGTTTTCCGAGTCGCGCAACACCGTGAGGGTCTGGAGCCGAATTTCCTTGGCCGGATCGGAGACCAACGGCGTACAGAGTTCCACGAGATTGGGGTGCTTGAGGCCACCGATGGCCGTCAAGGCGTTGCCGCGTGCGCGCACGTCGCGCGCCGCACGCAAAGCACTCGCGGTGGGCTCCCAGGCCGGTTCGCCGATGGCATTCAGGACGCTGGCCGCCATTTGGCCATTGGTCGGTGGTCCTTTGATCCAATAGCAGCCCGGAGGCGGAGGAGGCTGGCTGTGGTCAGCGAGCAGTTCGGCCAGGCGATGGGCCGCGGGGGCGGCGGCGGCCCCCCAGTCCCCCAGGCTGTCGATCGCAGCGCGGCGTTGTTTCCAGTCGGTCGATGAAAGACGGCGCAATTCGGCCTGGACCTTTTCTGGCGGCACCGCCACGACCGGCCCGATCGGCTTGGCCGATCGTTTGGCCACCGGTGCGGACCAGTCCACACCTTTGCGACTTCCGGTCGAGGCGGCGGCGGACGTCTTCCCGGCCACGGCGCGCGTGGTCGTAGTCGAAGAGGCCGCCGGCTGCGCGTCGGGCACTTCGCTCACGGTTGGCGTCGAGGCCGCAACCACTTGCGAGTCCTGGACGTTCGACTCCTGGTCCTTTTGTTTTTCTTGTTTGGCCAACGCTGCCGGGGGTTTGTTCTGCGCCACGGCATGGGCCGGAGCCGCGCTATCGGCTTCGGCGATGGCCTGCTCCACCTGCGTCTGAACAAGATAGCTGGAACCGGCCACAAGGCCCACGCTGAGCCCGCAGGCCAGGATCAGGATTTCGTGTCGCATGGGTATATTCCGAGAGGCACGCGCCGAACGGCGCCAGAAGAGACTCCCTCGAAAAGTCTAGTATATAGAGCAGGGCCAGGAAGATGCCGCCGCAACCTGCTGGCGCATAGCCATTTAGAGCCGGTCCCATTACCTCCTGGCAGCTCAGTCTTGCCGGGCCGCCCGACGTGGCGGGGATGGTTCTGGGAGAGGTTCTTACATCGCCACCCGATTCAGCGGTACAGGGCGATCTCCAGCGAGTAGAAGGAGCACGACGGCTTCTTGGGCGAGAGTTTTTCGAGCTTCACCTCGTTGACGCCTGCGATGATCGCCTCCAGCGGCACCGCGTAGAACTTCAGGCGCTCGTGGGTTGGGTAGTCTTCGTTCTTGGCCAGCGCGGGGAACAGTTCGGGGTCTTCGTGTTCGCACGGTTCCAGTCGTCTTCCGTTCAGCCAGACGGCGATCTCCGCGTCGGCGCAACTTTCCTTGGTCTCGACGCGGAGCACGGCTTGTTTGAAGGCCACCTTCTTCGTGTCGTCGGCGATCACCAGGCGGATCGTCGCCTGGTTGGTGGCCGGCAGGCTGCCGAAACCGCGATACACGACATAGTTCTTGGGCATCGTTTTGAGGTACGCGACGTCGGTGATCCGCTTGAGCCCTTCGGTCAAGGCAAGCCGCTGCTGCGCGGGGGCGTAATCGAAGTTGAACAGGCTCAGCCCATCGGCGCCGCGCGCAAACAGGGCCAGGGCCGAGGCGTGGTAGATGGGGATGGTCGTGTAGTGGCGCGCGAACTTGACCTTGCTCTTCTGGGAGGTGACGTAGTTCATCTCGCCATAGACTTTCGCGCGTTTGGCGGCGGCCTTGAACTGCTCGATGCCCAATTCCATGGTGTGGATGTAGAAGGAGGAGACGTTGATCATGTCGACCAGGCCCAGCTTGTCCCAGCCGGGCACGTCCAGGCCCGCATTGCGGCACTTGGCCAGCGTCTCGGGAACTCGAATGCACAGTTTCAGCGACTTGCCGCGTTGCCGGCCGATGCCGTCGATCATGTCACGGATGCGTTTGACGAAGGCGGTCATGACCTGCGTGCCCTGTTCGATTTCGGCGTCGCGGAAGAACTTGGGAAAACGCTGGAAGTCGAGTTCGACGCCATCGACGTCGTAGTTGGTGCAGAGCTCCTGGAGGATGCCGAAGTAGTATTCGCGCACCGGGGGCAGCATGTAGTTGAACAGGCGCACGTTGTCCTTGAACGTGTAGGGCGAGGTGTCGGCATCACCGAGCCAGTACTCGGGATGCTCGCGCCAGATGTCGTTATGGCACGGCCACTCCAGGTCGGTCACGTAGTGGTGGTCGTTCATCCGGTAGGAGATGAAGAAATCCTTGCCAGCGGCGCGGCACGCGTCGAGCGTATCCTGCACCGGATCGCCGCCGGCGTGCAGGTACTGCATGATGTAGTCGTAGGAGCGAAACTTGCTGAGCGGCTGGCCAGGCCGGTACTTCTTCCAACTGGGATCGACTTCCGAGGGAAAGACATTGGTGCGCCAGGCCGTGGGGCAGCACAGGACCGCGTCGACGTCGGTGTCTTTGAGCTTCGCGATGAAGGACTGGATGTGTTCTCGGCTATTGTCTTTCTGGTGGGTGATGATCAACAACTCGTGGTTGAAGAGGCACTTGTAGCGAACCCCGGGCGAGGTTTTGTGGTAAGGCGGGGCCGCGCGCTCGGCCGCTGCGGCGGCGGTGGCCCCGAGTGCGAGCGCGAGGAGTGTCAGGAGGTGGGCGGTGCGGGTCATGGCGGGCTCCGTGGGGGTGGGGTGGTCGGTGAGTGCTGTTGTGTAAGAAGGGGAAAAGGGGAAGGCTCTCAGATCAGGAGGGTGGCCCTGGTGAGTTGTCTCTCGCGGTGGCTCAGGGCGGGTTGGGCGGGATTCATGAGGGTCTCCTGGGGTATGCCGTGCGGCACGTGTCATTGAGATTTCCGGGAACTGCGCGAGACCAGGGAATGCACCGAATCGACAGCGATGATGAATTGGTCGGCGGCGGTCAGCGTGCCGGTTCGGTACCCCTGGCCCAAGTAGACCCAGGTGCCGCGAGGCTTGTGCGTCACTTCGACGGCAGGCCGGTCACCAAGCTGGACGCTGGTCCTATCGCCGTAGGTGGCCAGGTGGAGTTCCACCCACTGCCCGGTCGGAACCGGGCCACAGGGCTGCTCCTGGCTATCGGCCACGAGAAGCAGACGGCCCTTTCGAGCCACGACACGCGCCGGCTGGTCGGCATCGCCCGTGGTGCAGATCACATGGTTGTCACCGGCTTCGAGCTTGCAGCGAAAGCGGAGTTCGACCTTGTCGCCCCGTGCGCGGTGGTTCTCGTCGAGGTCCACGCCCGCCGAGCCCTCGCCGAAGAAGCGTAAGCGGTTGCAGCCGTCCTCGGTGGCCACACGGACACCCTGGAAACTGTCGTCCGGTAGTTCGAACTGCTGGGCAAATTGCGAGTCGGCGGGATCCAGCCAGAGCAGTCGCGATGCTTTCACCGGAGATCCGCCGCCCAAGGGTTGCCTTCCCGTTTCGACCGCAAAGCGGTCATGAAGATGCCGATGCCCCGCGGCGCCGATCGGCTCGGCGAACATGGCCACGAAACGAACGTCGCCATAGAAGGCGGGGACGCGGTCGCTCCAACCGATCTGCGCGGCGGCGCCCTTCAACGAAGCCCCGGCCGACGGGGCGATTTCGACCGTTTCGCTGCGATCGTCCACGTAGAAGGTCGCCGTCTTCTTGTCGGGACTCAGATCCATTCCCAGATAGGTCCATTCGTCCTGCTTCAGAGGAGAAGTCGTGTTGAGCTGTTTCGGCTTCGTTGCTTCGCTCCTGAAATAGAGGTTCGGCTGGCGATCTTGTAGCATGTTGGGTGCGATGCGCCATGTCAGCCCGTCAGGACGCGTGTCGATCAGATAGCCGTAGCTTTTCCAGCGAACCCAGGCTGCCAACGACAACCGGCTGCTTTCCGGCGCAGGCACGTGACGCGAAGTGACGTATTGCCGTCCTTCAAACCGCAGAAACCCGTCATGAATGCTGGGACGCGGGTTGGCGATAGAATCACATCGCGGCAGAAGGTAGCGCTTTCCTGGATCGGGCAGAGGCGTGATACGAGCATAGCGTATCGAACGTTTCTCGGAATAGGACTGATTGTACGTAACGACCAGGGCGTCGTCGTGGATGCAGTATTGCGGATAGACCGCGCTGGGGTCGGTCCCCGCGAACCCGGGGCCCGCCGTGAATTCGAACCCATCGCCGCGCCGAAAGTACATCGCCAGATTGCGGCGGTCGCCGGTCCAATCCTTGCTGCCGGGCGCGTCGTTGTGGAACATGAGTTGCAGACGCCCTGCATAGTCATCCCCGGGAATCGCCCGATTCCAGATCCCCTTCCCGTCCAACGGAGCGACATACATGCGCGAGCAGACGGTCTCAATCGGGACGTATTCCGGGATACTCCATGTTGCCCCGCCATCCTTGCTGCAAGAACCAATCAGAAACTGCGACGAGCGGGGCATTTCATCAAGGAAGCTGGAGTGGCTGTTATTCCTGAAGACCATCAAGACCGTGCCGTCCGACTGCTCCCACACCGTCGGCTCCCAAGGGCAGAAAGTGCGTCCAGGCATGGTACAGCCCAACGAGGCAGTCCAGGACTTTCCCTGATCGTCGCTGTAGAGAACGCTGGCATGGCGGTAGGTCGCCCAGAAACCGGTCGCCTTCTCAGGCGCGTCGGGCGACCGGCCGCCGCCCAGCACCACGGGAACCAGGATACGGCCCGAGCGAAGCCGGATTGGATTCTGAGACGGGAAGATCATGTTGAACTCATGTCCGTTCAACTCCAAGGATGGCGACCCGTTGAACATCAACCGGCGGATCGACCATTTCCCGTCAGCCTCGCGCAATTGGCCGAAATAGCACCCCTTTTCCTCCTTCTGTTTGCTCGTCTCGCAGAAGAAGCACCACAACTGCCCGTCGACCACGATGAACTCCGGCTGCCACTGGCACGCTTGAGGATGGCGGAATGGGGCCGTGCAGCGATCGGTGCTGGAGAAGGGGGCAAAGGCTTGGGACCAGGTAATCCCGTCAGGGCTCGTGCTCATCCAGATTTGCAGCCCCGGCCGTCCCTCCACGGGCACTTCGTTGCCGTTCCAGGCACAGAACCATCGGTCCTGAAACCAGATCACGGTGGGACAGTGGTTGTAGGCCAGCCCCTCTGGTGTGGATTCGATGACATAGCCCCGCTCGATCTTGGGCTGATAGACTTCGTACTTGCGCCAACTGTCTTTGGACTGCGCCCCAAGCGGCGTGCAGAGCATGGCGGCGGACAACAGAACCAACCCGATCCATGAAAGTCCTCGCAGCCCTAATGATCGGCGGAGCAAGCGGTACGGACAGATCATGGCAAATCCTCTGCGGCAGGTGGAAGTCTCGAAGGCACTAACTGTGCTTCAGCGGGAGCGTGATCGTCTGGCCTGCGGGGAGACGATGTCGCCCCTCGCCCAGCGATGGCAGCGTGAGGCGTTCCTGGCGATGCACCACCAGCTCGCCCGCCGCGTCAGACGGCAGGGTGAGCTGAAGCGTTCTGTCCCCCAGCGCTCCTTGCGCGGAGAAGCCGATCGGACCGCGCGGTGTGTACACTTGCAGCGCCAGGTCGGGCAGGTCGGCCAGTTGGGGGCGAATTTCGTAACGGCTGTAGCCGGGAGCCAAGGGCCGAATGCCGGCCAGGCTCATCGCGGCGACGTACAGCGGTCCGCACGCGGCGTGGCTCCACTGCGCCGCAGTATCCGGCTTGGCACGCGGGAACTCGGCGATGGTGTTGTTCAGTCGCACGGAATCCAGCGTGGCCCAGGTTTCACGGAACTCCTTCAAGATGGCGTCGGGACGACCGCCCTGGGCCAAAGCCCACCATCGCCAACAGGCATTGGTGGGGTAAGCGAGTCCCAGGTTCTTGGGCTTGGAGGCCAGGATGGCGATGCTCGGCTGGATGGCCTGGTTGGGACACTGGTCGAACATCACCGCCATGCCCAACGTGATGTCGCTGTAGCGCACGTCGCCTTCTTCCTTCACCCAAGGAAGATTGTCGACGAAAACGCCATGCTCTCGGCTCCAGAAACGGGCAACAGTCGCGTCCAGAAGCCGGCGGCCGGCTTCATCGATTTCCTTGCCCAGCCGCTGGTCGCCAAAGGCGCGACACATGGGGCCAAGCGCGCGGCTAAACATGGCTGCCGTCTTCAGGTTGAAGGGGCATTGGCGATGGCGCTGCTTGGGGTAACAAGCCGCGAAGTCGATGTAGACCAGAGGAAAGCCGTAGTCTTCCTGATCCGCCGATAGCAGGCCGTCCGGCCGGATCCGCTCGCGCAGGTAGCGCACGAAACGCAACAGCCGAGGATAGGGCTCGGCCAGCGGCGCCAGGTCGCCCGTATAGCCGTAGTGCTGCCAGCAATCGAAGGCGAACTGGACCCCCGCGTCCAGAATGGGCCCACAGTGCGTGGCCTCGACCTGCCGTTGCCCCCAGCGATCCAAGCGATCGACCGAGGGCCAGCAATCGAGGAAGTAGCCCTCGGAGGTCAGCCCCTGACTGTACGTTTGCAGAAAACGCGCCACCTGGCGGCTGTCACCGGTCAACAGATGGACCGCATGTTGCTGATAGGCGCAGTCGGAGCTGTACTGCGATCGTTCGCGACCGTTGCCATCGACGAAGGTCTCGATGGCACTGTTGCGTAAGGTATTGGCCGCCGCGTCGAAAAGCCTTTGCAGGGGCGTTTCGGAGGTGATCGCACGCGGTTCATGCGGCCAAGGATACGTGCGGCGCAGTGTTCCCACGCGGGAGACCACCACGCTGCCTTGGCCCGGATGGAGATGGATCTGGAGCCAGCGCAGGCTGTCGTAATCGAACCATTGAAAGTGGTTGATGCCATCGCGACAGGTGAATCGCGCCCACTTGTGATAGGTGGTGTTCAAGAGCGCCGGTCCGCCCACGGCGTGACCTTCCTGAGTCATCAGTTCCAACGTCGTGCCGGCCGGCGCCTCGAGGGTCACCCCCGGCCAGCCCACGAGCTGTTCGGGCAGTTCGAAGGTGAGCGTTGTGCCGCGCTGGGGATCGAGTTGGACGCGCCAGGCACCCTCGCCAACCGGTTGGGCCACCTGGGCCGGCTCGGCCTCATAGGCCTTGGGCGGACGCATGGCGAAGTACTCGGCGATGGGACGCAGCCAGTGGATGCGGTGCTGCTCCGTGAGCTTCGCGGCTGGCACCCAAGTCTCGCGCATCAAGGGAATGCTGCGCGGACGCAAGGCCAGTTTCGAATGCGACGTAGCCCCATACGCTTGGCCCTTCCGCTGGCCGTGGATATTGGCCATGACGTCGCTGCCAACAGAATTGCCCAGTAGCGGCAAGTCGGCCGGACATGACAGCACGGCCGGTTCGATCCAATCGGCATCTTCGCAATAGGCGGCCATCGTCCAGCCTTGGGGATGGCGGCGGGCGTCAAATTCCTCCTGCAAGGCGCCCAGGAACCAGCGGCGGTGATGCCCGGGCGTCCAGGCCTGCGACAGATGGCAGCGCCAGGTGTTGTCGGACACGACCAGTTCGCGACGTCCGTCGGCCCATTCCAGTTCCAGGCGGAAGATGAAGCCCGGCAGTCCCATGGGCCACGTGCCATCGCCGTGACCGAAGTAGAGCACGGTGGCTCCGATCGCGTTGTCGCCCGCCTGCAAGACAGCGGTCAGATCAACCGGGTCGACTTCCGGCCAGCGCGGATCGTTGGGGGCGGGCCCCCACTGGATCCGCCGGCCGTTGACTTCGAGCAGGTAGCGGCTTTCGCCGAGAATCCAGCCCGTGGCCTTACGTGGCTTCTCGGTCAGCTTCAATCCTCGGCGGAAGAGCACAAAGGTGTTGGGAAGCGTGCGGTCGCCCGGATACCAGAGCCAGCGCGCCGGGGCAAGATCCAGCGCCTGGCCGGACGTGAGTTGCGCGGGCCTCGCCGCGGAAACCTGGTCAGGTGTCTGCGCGGCCGGCAGGGGCCTGCCCAGAAGCGTCGCGCTTGCCGTGACTCCGGCCGCTTGGAGAAAACTGCGGCGACTGACGTTCCTATGGATGCCGACGCAGCCAATGGTCTCAATTGCGTCTTGGTGTGGATTCACAGGCGTTCTTCTCTCAACTGACAACGCGGCGCGCGGCCCATGAGACAAATCACCATCATTCGGAAGGTCGCCCGGTTGCTTCGGCGGAAATCGCTTCCGAGCTCAAGGCCTTGGGCCAGAGGGACAGGCCGGCGATTCGGCCTCTGAAGAACATGGGATTGGCTTCGTATTCGCGCCGACCGATGTGCAAAGGGCGATCGTTGACCAAGGGGCCCAGGGTCGACAGGTCCAGCGGCGGGCCGCTGGGCCGGCCGTCCACGTAGGCTTGCCCTTGGTTGCCGCAGCGGACCAGGGCCAGGTGCGTCCACTGGCGGTCCTTGATCGCGCGTGCCGCCGTGCCGAAGTAGTGGTTGTTGACGCGCAGCGCAATGCTGCCCGGCGCGTCGGGATGGGCCGTGCCGAACGACCACTGGTCGGGCCGTCCGAAGTCGGTGCCCTTGGAGACGATGATGCCCGCACGCTCGCGGTAGATCCACACGCAGAGGGTGAAGTCGCCGGGGCCCAGGTTGAGGTCGTTGGGTCCCTCGGCAAAGGCCTTCTGGCCGTCGAGCACGAGGGCCGAGCCGCCTTGGGGGCCCTGCCCCGGCTCGATTTGCGCGCCGCCCTGCAGCAGCGCATCGCCACCTCCACCGGAGACGTCTTCCAGGCGGTCGGCGCCGGGCGCGGCGTCCGGCGTATAGCGGACCGTCACGTCGAAGCGGTTCACGGCCAGCGGTTTGGCGGCAATCCGGTTCTTGGCCGCCGCCGTGTCGCGAACGCCCTCGACGCGAAGCTGGTAGGCAGTCTTCGCGTCGTAGCCTTCGACGGTCAACTGCATCACGGCCGGGCCAAGCTGCGCCACGGACTGCACGGCCAGGGCCGGCTCGAAGCGGTAGTGCGATGCCTCGCCAGCCGACCTTGCGTCGACCGGCTCGCTGAAGGCCACGCGCACGCCCCGGCCGTCGGGCGCGACGCGCGCTCCGGTCGCCACGGGCGGGACGCGGTCGGCCGGCGTGGTCACCGAGCATTGCGCCGCCGGGCCAAATCGGGTGAAGTCGCCCGAGCGCGCCGCCACGCTGTAGCGATAGGCGGTCGCCTCGTGCAGGTGGCGATCGGTCCAGCGCGGCTTCGCGCTGCGCCCGACTTCTTGCCCGTCGCGGAGAATGACATATTCGACGAGTCCCTCGGCGACGGCCGCGTTCCACTGCAATTCGAGGCCCTCGTGAGAAACGGCGTGGGCGCGCAGATGGCCGGGCGCCGGCAACGGCTTGCCACTGTGCGCGGGCCGGCCGCCGAATACGGCCGGGAACTCGTCGGTCAGGCCGATGTGCTCGTAATCCATCCCTTCCTGGCGGAAACCGGGCTTCCAGCTCACGTTCTCGGTGACGGCCGAGTCGGCGTTGCCCGGTCCGTTGCTGCGGAGTTGCCGCCCCTGGCTGCGGATGATCTCCACGTTGCGGAAAACCTGGTCCATGCTCATCTTGGGCCAGTCCAGAAAGATGCCATCGGGCGGAATGTCCTTCACCGAGGCGATGGCGGCCGAGTCGGCCACGGTGATCTGCTCGAACGTGTTGACGCATCCGCCGCCGGGATTGTTCAGGTTGGCGCAGTGCAGGGCGCCCATGTCGCCGCCGTCCTGGCCACAACGAAAGACGCGAAGGTGATGGAAATGGTTGCCCTTGGCCGGCGGGTGTTCGGTCCAGACGGGCGGGCCGTACTGGGCGCCGGTGTTGCCGCGCACGGTGATGGCGTAGCGCACCGAGTTGTCGAGCTGACAGTGATCGACTTCGTTGTGGCTGACATTGAAGATCGTGACGCATTCGGCGTAGGTGTGTAGTTCGCCGACGTGCGTGATCCACGTGTTGTGGATGCGGTTCTTTTCGCAGCGATCGGCGGTAGGGCTCTTCTTGTCCGGCGATTGGAACTTGTTGCAGAGGCTGACGCCATTGAGGCCCATGTGCTCGATCCAGCAGCCGGTGACGAGATTCTCGACGTTGTGTCCGATCATCATGATCCCGCTGCGCCCGCCGTTGCGGAGATGGCAGTTGCGGACTTCGATCCGGGTGGCGTTGTTCATCCACACCAAGGCCCCGTCGCGCTGGCCCGCGTAGGCCCACAGGGCCAACGGAGGCGCGTTGTCGCTTTCTTCCAAGGCCAAGCCGTCCAGAACGATGTTCTCGATGCACGCGTCGCGCGATTGGCCCTGAAACTGAATCATGCGCGCCAGGACCGGACAGGTGATGTGCAGCGTGTCCGGATGCCCCTGGCCCAGCGGCTTGTAGTAGAGCGTATGGGCCTTTTCGTCGACGAAGAACTCTCCCGCGACGTTGAGGAACCCTAGTTCGTCCTCCAGGAAATAGCGGGCGCCCGCTCCCACGCCAAAAGTGGAGACGCTCGAAGTGGTGATGCGCCGCGTCTGCGGATCGATCGAAACCACCGGATGAATCTCACGCACCCAGTCGCGCTTTCCCCCGCCGAAGATGTGCATCCGCATCTTCGTGATGGTTGTGACGGGCGGAACATCCTCGGCTGAATACTCCAGCCAGCCGGGCCTCTTGTCGGCCACCGAATTCTTGTCCGACTTGAACGGAGTGCCGTCCACCGACACCGCATATCGTCCCAAGGCCGTGGGCTTCTCCGGGTCGAATTGAAGGTCGGGCCAGCGGGCCTTGCAGGCTCGGCGGCCGCCCTCATACAACGTGTGGAACAGCACGTCCTTGGGGATGTCGATCTTCCAGATGCCGTCGCGATGGGGCTGCCAGCCGGTCAGGGGCTGGCTGCCCAGGAGGCGTGCCTGGCCCGGTCCGGCTTGGCTGCGGTAGATGACGCGAAAGCCGTTGCGGCCGGAATCGGCCGTGGTGAGTTCCAGCGTGCGGTCGAGGCGATACAGGCCGGGCGCCAGGTTGACGACGACGTCGCCGTCGCCGCGCTGGGCGAGTTGCCGCGCCGCGGCCTGGGCGCGGGACAGCGTGCGAAAGGGCTTTTCGCGCGCGCCGCTGGCGGCATCGTCGCCGTTGGGACTGACGTAGATCGCGTGTTCCAGGGCCGCGCAGCGCTGAGTTTGGAGGTACGCCGCGCCGAGAAGGAACAGTGCGCCGAGGCGCGTCCAACAGCCGTAGCGGGAGATGCGGTTCATGGCGGGGACTCGGAGAGGATGGTGGGGGGAGATCGATAGTCCCAAGATACTCGCAGCGGGCCGGGACTGCCAGCGAATTGCCGCATGCGTGCCACAATTGTTGCGCGAGACTTTGTGCAACTTTGCTCACCGCGGAGCGAGCGACGACGCGATGCGCGCCGTGCGAATGGCTTTTCGCATCGGCACGAACGACCGTTCCCTTCCGGTCAGCCGACCCAGATCCCAGACGAGCCCATCCCTGTTCTTGCACTGCTGGACAAGCCAGCCGTGGCACCCGACGCGCCGTGCCGTGCAAAGTTGCGGTCACGGCGCACCGCGCTACGCGACAGGCATTCGTGGGCTGTGCCCGCCTGAGACTACAGGCCACGCAAGCGTGGCCATGGCCCCCATGATGTCCCTTGTGCGCGATGCACTACACTGGACGGCGTTGGGCCAGGCGTGCCCAGATTTCGGCCAATCCGACGAGCAAGGAAGAGAGGATCACGATCATCGCCCCGCTGGGCAGGTCGGTCACGGCCGAGATCAGGAACCCGCCCAGGCCGCTGGTCGCGCCCAGCAGGGTCGAGACCAGCAGCGTGCGTCCGTAACCGCGTGTCAAACGCGCGGCGGCCACGGCCGGATTGGTCAGAAGGCTGTAGATCATCAATCCGCCCACGGTCTGGAAGTTCACCGTAAGGATCAGGCTGGCCAGCAGCAGGAAGAGCGTCCAAACGAAGGTGACGTGTACGCCGGCCGCCGCGGCCAGCACGCGCGAGAAGAGACGCGCGCGCATCTCCTTGTAGAAAGCGGCGATGAAGAGCAGTTCTGCCCCGGCCGTAAAGGCCATGATGCCCACGTCGCGCCAGCGGCAGAAGGTCAGGCTGCCCCAGAGCAGGTTGCGGACTTCGTTGTCCGAAACGCCGAACAGGCTGAACAACCCCAGGCCGAGGAAGGCCAGGCCCATGGTCAGCGAGAAGAGGATTCCCAAAACGATGTTGATGTCGGCGCGCATGCTTTGCGGATCAACGACTCCCACCAGGATCGCGGCCAGCGAGGCCGCGCCCAAGGCCGGAACCAGCAGGCCCGGGCCTGTGCAACCGCACAGGGCGCCGAACACCGCGCCGGCCAAGGCCGCGTGCGCCACGCAGATTCCGAGGAAGGGAATCCGCATGCCCACGATGTAGGTGCCCAACAGGCCCGTCGAGGCGCCCGCCAGCAACCCGGCGACCATCACCGGCATCCAGAACAAGAGGTCGATCATGGCCAGTCCTCGCGCGGTTGCGGGACCAGGGCGTAGCGTCCGTGCGCGGCGAGCAGGGCCAGTCCCGGGCCGTAGAGGTCTTGGATCCGCGACGGCGTGAGGACGCTGGCGCTGGGGCCTTGGTCCAGAACGCATCCCGCGCGCAGCACCAACACACGGCCCGTGGTGCGCGGCAAGGCTTCCAGATCGTGGCACACCAGGACGATGGTCAGGCCGCGCTGGCGCTGCATTTCCTCCAGCAGGGCCACGATCTGTTCGCGCCAGAAGGCGTCCAGATTGGCGGTGGGTTCATCCAGCAGCAGGATCTCGGGCTCCTGGGCCATGGCCATGGCCAGCAGCGACTTGCGTTGCTCGCCGCCGGACAGCACACTGTAGGGCTGCGAGGCCAGCGATTGCAGGCCAAAGCGCTCGATCCAGGCGTCCACGGCGCACCAATCCTCGCTGCGCAACGGGCGGAGCATTCCGGCTCGGCCGGTGCGGCCAATGGCCACCACCTCGCGGAGCGTCAAGGGCATTTCGCTGCCGGGGGCCAGCAGTTGCATCAGGTGGGCCACGCGCTGGCGGAGGCGTGTGAGGCCGGCGGCGCCGAGGCGCGCCAGCGGCTGGCCCAGCATGTGGACCGTACCGGTGTTGGGCCGGATCGCGCCCGTCATGCACTTGAGCAAGGTGCTCTTGCCCGCCCCGTTGGGGCCCAGCACAGCCAGAAGCTCGCCCGGCGCGACCACAAGCCGGTCGATCGCCAGCACGGTGCGTCTGGCGCGGACCACTCGGATTCCATCCAGTTCGATGGCCGCCGCGCTCATCGGGCCGCTTCCTTGGAGCCGGTTCCAGAACCTGTCGGCAGTTCGCTGCCGCTGGGCCGTTCGACGTGGCTGGGGTGGTTCTCGGCCAGGCCCTTGATCTGCCTTGCGGCCTCCGTGAGCAACTCCAGGTTGTCGCGCACCAGTCGGTCGAAGGAATGGGCCGTTTGGCCATTGGGGAAGTTGCCGAACACGAGCACCTTGGCCTGCAGGCGGTCGGCCAAGGCATCGGCCAGTTGCCGGCCTTCGGGCCGGTTGGCGATCACCAGTCGCACGGCCGCCTTTTCGCCCTGCTTGACGGCCTGGTCGATCTGGCTGGCCTGGGCCGTATCGGCGGCGGAGAAAGTGGCCGCCACGCTCAGCCCGAGCGACCTGCAGAACGCCGCTTGATGGCCGCTGCACAAGACCGGCTGGTCGCGCAGCCCGGCCGCATCGATCTGCGCATGGCACCAGTCGGCCAGGTGCTTCATGCGCTCGGCGACGGCCGCCAACTGCCGATCGGCCTGGGATTGCGAGAGACGCTGCTGGGCCACAAGGACGTCGGCCAGTTGCCGGCACACTTCTTGATAGCTGGCCGGCACGCACATTCCGCCCGGCACGCTCACCGCCACGACCTGCGTGGCGCCGTCGGCCAGGCGCGCGTCCAACGATTGCTGGAAGTCGAAGCGTGCCAGCAGCGCGCAGGCACGCAGTTGTGCGACCTGGCTGGGACGCAGATCGAAGTGGCCCGGACACATGCCCGGCTCGGCCAGAACGAGCAGCGTCACGTCCTCGCCCAACAAGTCGCGCAGGGCCGCGGCGAGATACGAACTGGAGACGGCGATCAGCGGGGCGACGGAGCCTGCGGCCTGATTGGCGTTTGACGAACCGGCCGGCCGGCAGCCGGACAGGCCCGCCAACAAGAGCCCTAAGGCGATCCAACGACGATATCCATGCACGAGTTGCACCTCCGAGAAACGATGGTGCGTGCTTGCACGCACCCTACTTCTGCTTCTGCCTTGCGGCGACCTGACGCCTGAGGGTATTATGCATTTTGACACAGTAACACCGCAACTCCCTTTGCGCAGGAATAGCAGCCAATGCGCCACGACTCGCGATCTTGTTCACCCCAGGGCGACCCACGTCAGGGCTTTTTTGAGGATCTGGCCGGGCGTTGGGACCGCGTGGGCCAGGACCCAGGGGAGACGGTTCGCCAGTTGGCTGCACATGCACGATTGCTGGGGTTGCAGCCGGGCCAGGATCTGCTGGAGGTGGGCTGCGGCACGGGCCAGATCAGCGGCTGGCTGGCCGAGCAGATCGCCCCGGGCAGGCTGGTGGCCGTGGATTTCGCGGCGGCCATGCTCGACCAGGCGCGCGCCAAGCACGCGCAGATCGAGTTCCGCCAGGTCGATGTGTGTTGCGATCCGCTCGGCCAGCGCGCGTTCGACACGATCCTCTGCTTCCACTCGTTCCCGCATTTCCGCGACCAGGCGGCCGCGTTGCGGAACATGGCCCAGGCCCTGCGCGATGCGGGGCGACTGCTGGTGATGCACCTGGCGGGCAGCGCGCAGATCAACGCCTTTCACACCCAGGTCGGCGGGGTCGTGGGGCACGACCACTTGCCCTGCGACGGAGCCTGGGAACCGCTGCTGGCCGGCGCGGGCCTGGCGCGTGAGGAGTTCATCGACCGGGAAGGGCTGTTCTTGCTGGCGGCCAGCAAACGCCCTGTTCGGTAGTTCGGTAGGGTGTGTGCTCGCACGCACCGATGATTTGAGCCGGCTGCGTTCCTCGCCGTGCCTCAGGGCGATGCCTGCCGCAA
>CALARR010000397.1 GCA_937889015.1 uncultured Planctomycetales bacterium
CGTGACCTGCGGAGACGGCGGGGTGGTGGCCTCCAACGACGAGGTGTTCGGGCCGAAACTGCAGAGGTTCGGCGACAAAGGGTTTGATCGCGTGGGACGTGACGACTTCGGAGTGCTAGCCACCAACTACCGCATGAGCGAACCGCAAGCAGCGGTCGCGGCCGGGCAGATGACCCGCCTGGAAGAGATCGCCGCGCGGCGCGCGCGACTGGGTACCTTGTTGAGCACGAAGATCCAAGGCATTCCCGGCATTCGCGCGCACCAGGTCCACCCCCAAGACCGTTGCGTGTACTGGCATCACATGTTACGCTTGCGGCCAGACGCTTTTCGTTGCGACCGGGCTGGGTTCATCAAGGCCCTGATCGCCGAAGGCGTGGCCGCTTCCGCATCGATCATGCAGGGGCCGCTGTACAAGAAGGCCGTGTTCCAGAACCACAGCTTCTTTGCCGGGCGCTGGCCGATCCGGGAACTGGGGCTGACCAGCATGGACTATACCAAGCAAACCTGTTCGGAAGCGGAAGCGATTTACCAGACGGGCATCCATCTGCGACTTCACGAAGGCATGACGGAGGATTATATCCTCGGCGCGGCGCGTGCGATTGAGAAAGTGGCGAAGCACTTTGCGGCCTAGTCCGCAGCCGCCGGAGAAGTGTACGGCTGCGAATGCCGCGCACGTCCCACAACAGACAACCTGGAATTGAAAACCTGTGACTGAGGAGACTTCTATGACGAGTGGTAGGAAGATCTCGCGGCGCCGCGTTTTGAAGCAGGCGTTAGGGGCAACCGCGGCGGGCATAGCTTTGCCGCACTTCGTCTCCTGCCTGGGGCCGAAGAGGATTTCTCCCAACGAGCAGATCAGCATAGGAATCATCGGCTGCGGTCGGCGGAACGGGCAACTGGTGATCGGCAAGGGAGGACAGGGAGCGCCGCCGCCGCACGCTCGAATCGTGGCGGTGTCGGACTTCAATTTGAACCGAGCGAACCAGTGGGCGCGGAACTATCGGGCCGAGCCGTACCAGGACTATCGGGCGATGCTGGAACGCAAGGATGTGGACGTGGTGATTTATGCTACGCCCGAGCACTGGCACTACCTGCCGTGCATCCACGCGTGCCAGGCCGGCAAGGACATCTACGGCGAGCAACCTCTGAGCCACACCATCCGCGAGGGGCGCGTCATGGCCCAGGCGGTGCGGAAATACAAGCGGATCTTCCAGACCGGCGAGCAGCAGCGGTCGCACCCGGCGACGCGGAAGGCCGTGGAACTGATCCGCAACGGGCGGATCGGCAAGATCCAGTCGATCATCGGCTACAACTACCCGAGCCCCTACGAGTGCAATTTCACCGGGCAGCCGATCCCCGGCTGGCTGGACTGGGACCGGTGGTGCGGCCCGAACGAAGTGGTGCCCTATCATACGGACCTGTACTTGTCGCGAATCGCCTATGAGCGCGAGAACCCGTACCCGACCGAGCCTGCGGAGAAATATGCCGTGGGGCCGGGCTGGATGTCGTTCCGGCCGTATTCGGGCGGGGAACTGGCGAATTGGGGCTGCCATGGGTTGAGCATGGTTCACTGGGCGTTGGACATGGACCGCAGTGGCCCGGTCGAGATCTGGGTCGACCCGGCCGAAAAGCTGCCCAAGGTGGTGTACGACGTGCCGGAGAAGCGCGATCGGGGCGATGCGGCCTGTTCCCGGGCGATCATCCACTACAAGTATCCCAACGGCGTGGTGTTGACCCTCAGCTCGATCGACCCGAAGCTGGGCGGCGGGGCGACGTTTATCGGCGAGAAGGGCCGGATCACGATCTTCCGCGAGGGGTACGAGTGCGATCCCGTGGATCTGGACAAGGAGCCGCTTCCGGCGAAGGCGGAACGCGTGTACAAGAGCGACAACCACATGGAGAACTTCTTCGCCTGCGTGGTCTCGCGCAAGGACCCCATCATGCCGGTTGAAGCCGGGCACAGCGTGGCCACCCTGTGCCACCTGGGAAATATTGCCCGCTGGCTGGGACGCCGCCTGAAGTGGGATCCGGAGAAGGAGACCTTTGCCGGCGACGAGGAAGCCAACTCGTACATCGACGTTCCGAAACGCAAAGGCTACGAACTGCCCGAACAGGTCTAAGCGCCGGTCCGAGAACCTGTCGGCAGTTCGGTCCTGCCGGGCCGCCCGAGTTGGCCGGGGTGGTTCCAGGATCGGTTCTAAGTGTGTGGAGCCCGAGCCCTCTCCTCCCGGGAGAGGGAAACCGATTCGCAAACGACACTAACCGAGGAGAGCATACACATGACATGGCGATCTGTTGCGGGGGCCGTATTGGCGGCGTGTTTGGTGGTGCTGAGCGACTGCCCGGGGGCGGAGGAGAAAGCCGCCAAAGAGGCCGCCGGGACGATCCAGTATCTGCCGTTGGGCGCTGCGGCAGGCACATCGCAGGCGGTGGTCGTCCAAGGCTTCCCCCTGGTCCACACACGGCAGTTGCTGCCGCTGGATCGCCAGGGAAAGCTGGTGGGCGAAGGCGACGTTGACAAGCAGATCGAGCAGGTGTTGACCAATCTGGAAGCGGTGCTGAAGGCCTCGGGTTCCGGATTGGGCAAGCTGGTGCGGGTGAATGTGTATGCCCTGTCGCCGACAACGGTGAGCCGGGCGTATGAGTTGCTGGGCAAGCGGCTGGATCCTGCCGTGCGGCCGGCGGTGACCTCGGTCCTGACCACGATGACCTACCGCAAGGCCCTGGTCGCCCTGGACGCGGTGGCGATCAGCGACAACGGCGCAAAGAGCGTGGCGTTGAAACGCTGCGAAGAGGTTGCCGGCGACAAGGAGTGTGCGGACGTTGCGGTGCTGCCGCGAGGCGGCGTGGCCTACTTGTCCGGCCAGCCGGACGAAGGAGGCCTGACCGTGTCGGCCGTGGCCAAGTCCATGTCGAACCTGATGAAGACGATGGGGCATCTGAAGCTCTCGCCGCAGCAGGTGGTGCAGTTGAAAGTCTTTCTGAATCCAGCCACGGCAGCCGACGACGTGCTGCGCGAACTGAAGAAGACGTTCGCCGGCCAACTGCTGCCGCCCGTGGTGTTCGTGGAGTGGTTGGCGGCGGTGCCCGTGGAGATTGAACTGATCGCACAGTGGCCCTTGTCGGGCAAGGCCTCGGAGAACGTGGAGTATTTCACTCCGCCCGAGGTGCGGCCCGCGCCCACCTTCAGCAAGGTGGCCTTGGTTGAGACCGAGCGGCAGATCTATATCTCGACCGTCTTTGCCAGCAAGCCGAGCCGCGGCGAGCCACAGGCCAAGCTCGTGTTCGAGCAGTTGCAGAAGATCCTCAAAGAGACCGGCAGCGATCTGCGGCACCTGGCGAAGGCCACCTATTACGTGTCGGACAACGACGCGGCGCGGTGGATCGACCGTACGCGGTCCACGATCTACGACCCGAGCAGGCCACCAGCGGCCTCGAAGGTCACCGTGCACGGCGTGGGACAAGCGGAGCGGACGATGAGCGTGGACGTGATCGCGGTGAGGGCAGGCAAGTAGGAGTGGAACCGGCTAGTGGCTCCTGGGAGCCGATTCCAGAACCTGTCGGCAGCTCAGTCTCGCTGGGCCGCCCGACGCGGCTGAGATGGTTCTGGGACAGGTTCTATTGGGTCCTGCATAGCGAATGAACCAAGGGCGACCATCGGGAGCCCGGTTTTCCCGGCCTTCCGTTGGTCGGCCGGGGCCATTAGCAATGCAGAGATCAATAGGCCATTGCCGTGGTGTTATGTCAGTCAACTCGGCCGAGGGTCGAGTCGGGTACAGAACTGGTCGTGCTACTTCGGGAGGATACAGCCAATGTCTACGAAGAGTGTTTTGTCGCGACGTCAGTTTGTAGCAGGGACCTCCGGCTTGTTGTTGGCGGGGGCCGTGGCCGATGCCGCCCCCGACGCCGCCAAGTCTGCGGACGGCGCCAAGCTGGCCATTCAAGGCGGGCCCAAGGCGGTGACAGGAACCATCGCCAAATCGCCGCGTTGGGGCGACGTGGAACGAGCTCAACTCAACGCCATGCTCGAACAGGGCTCGTTGTTCTACTGGCAGGGCCCGCAAACCAAGCTGCTCGTCGAGCGTTTCCAGGGGTTCTGCCCGACCAAGTATGTCCAGGTTTGTTCCTCCGGCACGGCGGCCCTGCACATCGCCGTGGGCGCGGCGGGCATTGGGCCGGGCGATGAAGTGATCACTTCGCCCATCACCGACATCGGGACGGTAATCGGCATCTTGTACCAGCAGGGCGTGCCCGTGTTCGCGGACCTGGGCGCCGGCACGTCCAACCTGGACGTGGCCGACGTTGCGCGGCGAATCACGCCCAAGACCAAGGCGGTCATTGCCGTCCACTTGACGGGCAACCCGTGCGACCTGAACGCCTTGAAGGCCCTGTGCGAGAAGCACAAGCTGATCTTGATTGAAGACTGCGCGCAGGCCTGGGGCGCCAAGTATCGCGGCAAGCCGATCGGCACGGTGGGCGACATCGCCTGCTTTTCCCTGCAGAACTCCAAGCACATCACCTGTGGCGATGGCGGCGTGGTGGCCTCCAACGACGAGAAGTTCGGCAAGCTCCTGCCGCGTTTCGGCGACAAGGGGGGCGACCGGAACAAGTGGGGCGGCCATCCCGTGTTCGCCACCAACTATCGCATGAGCGAACCCCAAGCGGCGGTAGCCGCGGCACAGCTCACGCGGCTGGAGGCCATCGCCTCGAAACGGGCCCGACTGGGCAACCTGTTGACCGAGAAGATCTCCAACATCCCGGGGATCATCCCGCACGAGGTCCATCCCGAAGACCGGGCCGTATACTGGTTCTACTTCTTCCGCATCCGGCCCGAGGCCTTCCGCGGCGGTCGCTCGGAGTTCGTGCGGGCCTTGGTGGCCGAAGGGGCGCAGGCGTCGGGCGGCTATATCAAGGTGCCGCTGTACGGCGAACCGGTTTTTCAGTCGCACGGCTTCTTTGCGGGCCGCTGGCCAGTCAAGGAGATGGGGCTGACCACCATGGATTTTTCCAAGCACAAGTGCCCGGAGGCCGAGGCCATCTTGGCCACCAGCATCCGCGTGACGATCAACGAGAACATGTCGGAGGAGTATATCCTTGGCGTGGGCGAGGCCATCAAGAAGGTGGCCAAGCACTACGCGGTGTGAGGAGACGCTAGTCGACAGACGGGGAGCCGTGCGTTGCACGCGGTGAGAGGCGAACTCCGCACGGCAGCGGAAACACGTCCGCGTGTTGCCGTGCGCGCGCGGGGGCGAAGCGGCAAGGATCGCCTTGACTCTCTTGGTGTTCCGAGAATTGACACAACAACATCATTATCCTGGCGTTCGCCCGGTCCACCCTTGGTCGGTTGGGGTCGTGGGCCGCGGCGGGATCCAGCGAAAGGACCGGTCATGAAAGCAACGTCTGTCAGTCGACGAGAGTTTGTCGCAGCGACCTCCGTGGCATCGGTGGGCACCGTGCTGTCGCAGTCGCTGCCGCTCGCCAGCGCGTTTCAGGGAAAGAGCAAGCTGGCGATCCGCGGCGGGACACCGGTGCGCACCAAGAAGGCTCCGCGCTGGCCGATGTGGGATCCGGCTCAGGACGAGGAGTTGTTGCTGTCGGTGATCCGCAGCGGCGTGTGGTCACGGGCCAAGGTCGTGACCGAGTTCGAGCAGAAGTACGCCGCGCTGGTCGGCGCCAAGCGCTGCCTGGCGACGACCAGCGGCACCATGGCCCTGGTCACCGCTTTGAAGGCCCTGGAGATCGGCGTGGGGGATGAAGTCCTGGTGGGCCCTTACACGTTTATCGCCTCGGTGAACTGCATCTTCGCGGCAGGCGCGCTGCCGATCATGGTCGACACGGATCCCGAGAAGTACCTGGTCAACCCCGATCTGCTGGAAGCCAAGGTCACGACCAACACACGAGCCATCCTGCCGGTTCACATCTACGGCCTGCCCGTCGACATGAACAAGGTCAACGCCGTCGCCAAGAAGCACAACTTGCTGGTTGTGGAAGACGCGTGCCAGGCCTGGCTGTCGGAGATTGGCGGCAAGAAGTGCGGAACATGGGGCAACCTGGGCTGTTTCAGCTTCCAGAATTCCAAGCACTTGACCTGCGGAGAAGGCGGGGCCGTGGTGGGCAACGACGATACCGCGATGGATCGCGCCTATTCGTACCACAACTTCGGCAGCGCGTACAACGAGCCCAAGTCGTCCGGGGAATCGATCGTGCGGTTGGGCATCAAGTGCCGAACCACGGAATTCCAGGCGGCGATGTTGCTGGCGCAGATGAAACGCCTGGAGGAACAAACGCAACGCCGCTGGGAAAACGCCAACCACCTCACCTCGCGGTTGCGAGAGATTCCGGGCATCGCGGTCCACCGGCTCAACGAAGGCGTGACGTGCGCCTCGTACCACTGCTATCCGTTCCGTTTCCGCCGCGAGGCCTTTGGCGGCGTGACGCGCGAGAAGTTCATGTCGGCCCTGAAGGCGGAAGGCGTGCCGTGCGGCGGGGGCTATACTCCCTTGAATCGCCAGCCGTTCTTCGAAAACGTGCTCAATTCCCGCGACTTCCAGCGGATGTACACCAAGAAGCAGCTCGACCACTGCCGCGAGCAGAATTCGTGTCCGGCCAATGACAAACTGTGCGAGGAGACGGTGCGACTGAGCCAAACGCTGCTTTTGGGCACAAAACAAGACATGAACGAGATCGCCGACGCCGTGTTGAAGGTCTACGAGAATCGCGACCAATTGGCGTAGGCGAGTTGGACCGCCGGCGGATGCCGGGCGCCGCAGACGCGGCGTGGGACTAGTCCGACCGCTCGCCGAATTCTACGCGAAAAACTTCACGGCGCACCGAATGACGAGTATACTCCTGGCGTTGAGGATCGTATGTAACATGATGGTGGCGGTTGCTGCGTGAAAGCGGCCTGCCGTGGATCGCCCCGGTTGCACTGCCGGCCTGAAGGTCCGCAGCAGCGCTGGCCAGCACTCGCCCCACCTTCCACCCCTGCCCGATTCTTCCTGTCACCTACCGAGGAGAAGACCATGAGTCAAGCAGCGCCCAATCGCCGCGCATTCCTCCAGTCTATCGGTGCCGTGGGCGCCGCATCCGTGTGGGCCGCGTCGGCCGGAGCCTCCGTGGCCCAGGCGGCCGATGTGAAGGACAAGCTGGCCGTAGAGGGTGGCGTCCCCGTGCGCAAGAAAGCGCTCTCCTCAGGTCCGTACGGCCCGCAGTTCTACGACGACGTCGAGAAACGGGAACTGATCGAGGTTCTGGAGTCCAAGTCGCCCTTCCGGTGGCGGGGCGAGGAGTCCAAGGTGCTGAAGTTCGAGAAGGCCTATGCGGCCCATATCGGCGTGAAGTATGCCTTGGGAGTGACCTCGGGCACGACGGCGTTGTACACGGCCATGGCGGCCCTGGAGGTCGGCCCGGGCGACGAAGTGATCCTGCCGGCTTGGACCTGGTACGCCGACTACGATGCCATCGCCTTATGCGGAGCGCTGCCCGTGTTTGCCGAGATCGACGAGTCGTTCGCCATCGACCCCAAGGACATCGAGGCACGCATCACGCCGCGGACCAAGGCCATCATTGCCTGTCACCTGCAGGGCACTCCGGCCGACATGGACCCGATCCTCGAGATCGCACGGAAGCATAAGATACGAGTCGTGGAAGACTGCGCCCAGTGCTGCGGAGGACGCTACAAGGGCAGATTTGTGGGCTCGATCGGCGACATCGGCATCAACAGCTTTCAACTCAGCAAGACCATCACCGCGGGGGAAGGGGGCGCGGTGACCACCAACGACGCGACGCTCTTCGAACGCGCGCTGCGATTCCACGACGTGAGCACGATCCGGACGCCGTACAAGGAGCTACTGAAAGGGGGCGCCCTGTCCAGTTTTGTCGCCTGCAACTTCCGCATGAACGAGTTCACTGGGGCAGTGATGTCTGCACAGGTGCAGAAGTTGGATGCGATCTGCAAGGCCGTTCACGCCAACTTCGCCAAGGTTTACCAGGGCGTGGCCGACCTGCCGGGAATCAAGTTCCGCAAGTCGCACGACCTCGAAGGCGATCTGGGAATGAATGTCTTCCTGGACCTGGGAACCAGCCAACGGCGCGCCAAGTATCTGCGGGCCATGGGCGCCGAAGGCGTGCCGGCCTCTCCGCCGGGAGGATCGGCGATTCTTCCGTCGACAAACTGGATCGAAAGCAAGGCCACGGTCCATCCGGCCTGGCCCTCCTTCCAAACGGCGCAGGGCAAGGCGATCCGCTACGGCGCCGAGGCCTGCCCGCGCACGATCGACATCATCGGCCGTTTTGCCGGCGTGCGGATCGGCCCGAAGTACACGGAAGAGGATCTGAAGGACATCGTTCAGGCCATCCGCAAGGTCTACCAAGCCATGGGGCCGGCGTAGGGCGGGTGACGTTTGCCGCAAACGCCGATTCGCCAGAGTCTCAGGCATTGCACGAACCCCAATACGGCCCGCCGCTGGCCCTTGTCCACGGCGGGCCGCAGTGTTTTTCCAGCCTGCCGATTGTGTACGTGACACGGTAAGGTCACCGCGGAAAAAGCCTGCGACCCCGCTCTGCGGTATGGACATTGGGCTCGCACGGAGCACAATTGACGGTAGCAGGCGACAGACCAACAAACCCGCGCGGGCATCACTCGTGAGCTGTAGCGATCAGGAACGGGCGAGTCTTCTCGCCGAGAATGCAGAGTTGCGGCGGCGGATAGCGGACCTGGAGGCACATCGTCGTGCCGATTCAGAGCCCAACGACGGACAGTACCGGGCCTTCATCGACGAATTCCAAGGGATTGCGTTCCGCGGCGCGATCGGTTTTCGTCCGGTGCTGATAGCCGGTGCGACGGAGGCCATCACCGGCTATGCTGCGGAAGATTTCCTGGAGGGGAGGATCCGGATCGATCAACTGGTCCATCCGGACGATCGAGACCGGTTTCTGACAAGCACCGAGCCCCTCCGCACGACGGCCAATTCGGCCATCGATCGCGAGTATCGCATCGTGCGCAGGGACGGGGGCATCGTGTGGCTGCGCGAGGTCACGCACAACATTTGCGACCGATCCGGAAAGCCGATCCTGGTCCAGGGGTTGGCACACGACATCACGAAGCGAAAGCTTGCCGAGGAAGCCTTGCACGAAAGCCAGGAGCGCTACCGTGCCCTGGCCGAGTCTTCGGCGGATGTGATCTATATCCTGGACGAGAGCGGGACGCTGCTCTACGGCAACCGCACGGCGGCGGCCTACATGCGCACGACCCCCGAAGAACTGGTCGGCAAGACGCAGAAAGACCTCTTTCCGCCGGCTGAGGCCGAACTGCACCTCCAGCGTATCCGGACGGTGTTTGAGACGGGCGAAATGGGGGAGATGGATCAGCACTACGTCATCAAGGGACAGGATGTATGGCTCAATGTGCGTTCGATTCCTCTGCGCGATGAGCACGGACGAGTGCGCTCGGTGATGGGCGTGTGCCGAAACATCACGGCCTGGAAACAGGCCGAGCTGGGCCTGAAACGTTCACGGGACGAGTTGGAGGAACGCGTCAGGCAACGCACAGCCGAACTGGCCAGCGCCAATCAGACGCTGCACATGTTCAAGTTGTTCGTCGAGAACGCCGGCCAGGGCTTTGGCATGGCGAACCTGGACGGCCAGATCACCTACTGGAATCCAACGCTGTGCCGGATGTACGGCGAGACACATCCGGAAAACGTCGTCGGTAAGCACATTGCAGACTACTATCCCCAGGACTACCTTGAACTGCGACAGACGGTCATTTTGCCCGCGTTGATGCACGACGGACAATGGCAGGGCGAACTGACTCTCCATGCGCGCGATGGCCGAGCGACGCCGGTCCTGCAGAACGCTTTCTTGATTCGCGATGAGCGGGGTGAACCATTCCGTCTGGCGGCGGTAATCACCGATTTCACCGAGTTGAAGCGTGCGGAGGAGGCCCTGCGGCGAAGTCACGACGAGTTGCACGCCATCTACGAGGGGATGACGGACGGGTTACTGATGGCGGACGTCCAGACCCATCGCTTCGTGCGCGCGAACCGCGCCATATGCCGGATGCTGGGATATGCGCGGGGAGAGTTGCTGTCGCTGTCGGTCGAAGACATCCATCCCGAGACGGCGCTTCCGCACGTCGAGAGGCAATTTCAGGACCTGGTCGAGGGCAAGCTGCCCACCAGCGACGAACTCCCGGTTCTGCGGAAAGACGGTTCCATTCTCTACGCTGTGATCAGCACGAATCTGGCGACTTACAATGACCGTTCCTGCCTGGTCGGTTTTTTCCATGATGTGACCGAGCGGCGGCGGGCCCAGGAGGCGTTGGAACGCGAGCAAAGGACGCTCAAGCACTTGCTGCAATCCAGCGATCACGAGCGGCAGTTGATCGCCTACGAGATCCATGACGGTCTGGCGCAGCAATTGGCCGGAGCGATCATGCAGTTTCAGGTTTACGATCACGTCAAGGGCACCAAGCCGGCGGATGCAGCCAGCGCTTTCCAGGCCGGGATGACGATGCTGCAGCAGAGTCATTTCGAGACCCGACGCCTGATCAGCGGAGTCCGTCCTCCTATTCTGGACGAGGAAGGGATTGTGGCTGCGGTCTCGCACCTGGTCAACGAGGAACGGCGCAAGAACGGCCCGAAGATCGAGTATCTCAGCCATGTGGAATTCGACCGACTGACGCCCATTCTGGAAAACGCCGTATACCGCATCGTGCAGGAGGCCTTGGCCAACGCCTGTCAGCATAGCCAGAGCAAGAAGGTCCGTGTGGAATTGGAGCAGAGCGGTGATTCTCTGCGCATCCAAGTCCGGGACTACGGGGTGGGATTCCGCCTGGATGAGATCAAGGGAGATCGCTTCGGCCTGGAGGGCATTTGCGAGCGGGCGCGCTTGCTGGGCGGCAAAGCCGACATCCAGAGCGAAAAGGGCAAGGGCACCCGGATTGAGGTAGAACTGCCAGTTGTGCCCAGGCGTCCAGAGGACGAAGCGGTCCAGGATGCGTAGCCCGAATAACGCCGGGACGATGAACGCGTTCTAGAGATGCGCCCTCGCCGCATCGTGCCGGGGTCGTCCGGCTTTCATCGGCCGCGCGCGTGGGCGCGGTACTTGAGGGGCGACTGGCCAAACTGCGCTTTGAAAGTCCGGGTGAAATGTTCGGGCGAACGGAAGCCGGATGATTCGGCGACGGCGGGAATGGGCTGGTCGGTCTCGACCAGGAGCCGGCCGGCCCGCTCCAGACGCACGCGGCGGATTTCCTGAGCCGGCGAGCGTCCCAAGACGCGGCGGAACTCCTGCTCCAACTGCCGGCGTGAGAAAGGAACGCGACGAACCACGTCGCCGACGGAGATCGACTCGCTGGCGTGCGTGCGGATGAAAGCCACGGCCCGCGCCAAGTCGGCGTTGTCGATAGCCAGCGTGTCAGTGGAGCGCCTAGAGATGACGACCGTGGGCTGGACGACGATGGGCTGTTTCGGCGGCGACTTGCCGTGCATCAGGCGATCGAGCAGCGCGGCGGCCTGGTAGCCGCTCTGTTCCGAGCTGGAGAGAATGCCGGAAAGCGGCGGAAGCGAGGTCTCGCACAGCAGCGGGTCGTCGTCGCTGGCCAGGACCGCGACCTCCTCCGGCACCAGGACGCCGGCCTGGCGGCAAGCCTCGATCACCGCGCGGCCGCAATCGACGAACCACGTAAGGATGGCGACCGGCTTGGGCAACGACCGGACCCAGCGCATCAGGTCCTTGTGGCGAGACAACCAGGGCGAAAGGCCGGCCTGTGCGGGACTCGCCTGATACGGCGTACAACTCCGGCCCGCGCATTGGACGGCAGCGGCAAAGCCTTCGTAGTGATAGCGGACCAGGGTGCGACCGCGCGGGCCGTAGTAGGCGAAGTTGCGGAATCCGCGATCCAGGAGATGCTCGGCAGCCATGCGTGCCAGGGCCTGGAAGTCGGGCATCACGCGGGGGAACTTCGCCCCTTGCACGTCGATGGCCGAGATATTCACACAGGGCAGGCCGGTGCTGCGAATGTGACGGGCCATGGCGGTCGTCGCCACGCGCGCGATGACGCCGTGGCCTTGCCATCCGGCGGGGACGTGGATCGCCGGTTGCAGGGCGCTGGGTTCGCTCCACAGGGCCCAGGGGCCGTGCTGCTGCGAGTAGTTGATGACGCCGCGGATGAGGCGCTGCCCCCAGCCGGTTGACGTGTTGATCAGCAGGGCGACATTCGGTGTCCCTGAGCGTTTCATCGGACCGTTCCACCTTTGTCGTCAGGTCTGTCCTGGGCGAACGTGCAGGAAGGGAAAAGAGGCCCCGCAGGGCTCGGCCGTTGCGGACCTCGGTCCCACCGCCTGCGCAAAAGATCAGAATATCTGCGCATTCTATTCTTGTCAACGCGGTCCCTGGGATGATACACCGGAGAAAGACGCCACGCCGCCCACGGACCGATGGCGGCCGGAGGACCACCCACCATCCGGCATGCGGGCCCGTAGGCGTTTGCGGACGGCCACGGCCCAGAGATCGCCGGCCGCTGTCCGTCCCACCCATGTATCGTCCCCCAAGCACAACCACAGATCTGCGGGATCGCCACCCATGAGTGACGCATTGTTGAACGCCCGGCAACTGAAGGACAGAGCCCAGCAGTGGTGCATCGACCTGGTGGGCATCGCCCCCGTCGAGCGCTTCGAGGCCCTGGACGCCGAAGAGAACCCAAAGTCCATCAATCCGCACACGAAGTCCGTAATCGTGCTGGGCTTCCAGATCCCGCGCGGCTCGCTGCGGGGCGCGGAAGAGGGCACGGCCTGGCACACCATGACGGCCGGAAGTCCCGTGCATCCGATGATCATGGTGGAGTTGACCTACCTGGTCTGCCGCTGGCTGGAGACGCAGGGCTGGGAGGCTACGCCGTTGTTCGCGTATCCCAAAGAGATGAAGAACCAAGGGGTCAAGGTCAGCCTGGACCGGCCGGCGCCCGACGTGATCGTCAATCTGGAGTACGCGGCGCACGCGGCGGGACTGGGGCACATGGGCCTCGGCAAGTTCTTCCTCACGCGCCAGTTCGGCGCGCGTCAGATCTTCTGCGCCATCTTGACCGATGCGAAAGCCGACCAGTACGACACCGTGTCGACGGATGTGGTGTGCGACGAGTGCGGCGAGTGCCTCCAGGCGTGCCCCTTCGGGGCCTATTCCAAAGAGCGCATGACGACCGCGCCGTTGTGCGAGGGTGAGGCCGCGTGGCGCACGCTGCGCACAGAGCAGTGCCTGGCCTGCGGCACCGGCAAGGTGCCCAACCCATATCTTCCGACAGCCGAACCCTGGCGCGTCGGCGCGGCCTGCGGCCGGGCATGCGTGGCGCATCTGGAAGACCAGGGCAAGCTCGCGCGGCGATTTGTGCACGCCTTCCGTGAATCGGTCCGGCAGTAGGAGGTCCTTGCCATGCTCACCAGCGCCGCCCTGAAGCAGTTCGCCTACGAGCACTGCAACGTCGACAAGATCGGCATCGCCAACATCGAGCGGTTCAAGGATGCGCCGTCCGACCTGCACCCGGCGAGCATCATGCCCCGGGCGAAGTCGGTCATCGTCTTCGCCCGGCGAATCCTGCGCGGGTGCTACCGGGGGATCGACGAAGGCACGCATTGGCCGGCCTATACGGTGTTCGGCTACGCCGGGTTGACGCGTCTGGTCGTCTCGGCAGGCTACAAGATATCCACCTTCATCGAGCGTTACGGTTACGAGGGCGCGGCGCTGCTGCCCACCACGTCCAGCCGGCTGTGGGGCCCGCGCGGGCCGTCGCCCGGCAACGGCAAGCCGAAGCGCGAGGTGTCGATCTGCCACCGGATCGCAGCCACGGCCGCGGGGCTGGGGGCGATGGGCTGGTCCAAGGTCTTTTTGACCAAGGAATTCGGGCCCCGACAACGGCTGGGCATCGTGCTCACGGAGGCCGAATTGGAGCCCGATCCGCTGGTCACCGAGCGGCTGTGCGACCGCTGCATGCGGTGCGCCGACGAATGTCCGGCCGACGCGATCCCGAAGGACAAGAGCGTATCGGTCACCATCGAAGGGCAGAAGTTCGAGTGGGGCGATCTGGACCTGGGCAAGTGCAAGCTGACGCATTTCGGCATGAACCGAACCACTTCGCCCCACGTGTGCCAGCGGTTTCCGAACTTCTACCTGCCGATCGCCGAACAGAACACGACCTGGAAAGAGTCGCACGACCTGGGCTTCGCCGTGATGAAGGAAGTCCAGAACCTCGAGGCGCTGCGGCGCTTCGACGGTTACCTGGCCGTCTGCGGAGCGCGCGGTTGCCACATGGGGTGTATGAAGCACCTGGAGAAACGCGGGAAGTTGAGCCAACCCTTCCGCGAGTGGCCGGTGTTCAACGATGCCACGCCGTGGCGCATCCCGCCGGTCCCGCCGCCGGTGGACCACCACGGATACATCTACGATCCGGACTTGGATGAGGACTTGGGCGGAGGGCAGAAAGAGGCGCCTGCGTGGTACTAAGAGCCGGTCCCAGAAGCTGTTGGCAGCTCAGTCTTGCTGGGCCGCCCGAGGTGCCTGGGGCGGTTCTGGGATAGGTTCCAAGGAGTGCGTCGCGACCGAGCGTGTACAGTATGCATTGACGAGGCAGCATCGGGGAGGTCTCACGCGTGAGCTGGCAAATGTACCTGTCCCTCAGCGCCATGATGTACCTGGACTACGCCGTGCGCGGAAGCTGGGGACCGGTCCTTTCCGCGCACCTGCTGGGGCCGCTGAAGATGACCGGCAAGCAGGCGGGGTGGATCTACGCGATGTACCCCTTCGCCTGCATCGTCTCGCCGCTGATTGGCGGTCAGATCGTCGATCGCTGGATCCCCACCGAGTGGTTCCTCAGCGCAGCGAACCTGATCGGCGGGGTAACGCTGCTGTTCGCAGTCCGGGCCACGACCTTCCGCTCGATGCTGTGCCTCATTGGCCTGCACTGCCTGTTCTTCGCGCCCACGATCGGCCTGATCAACTCGCTGGCCTTCACGCACATGGTCGATCCGAAGGTCGAGTACTTCAGGGTGCGGGTCTGGTCGAGCGTGGCCTGGGTCACGGTGGGGTGGTTACTGTCGGGATGGCGCTACTGGGCCAGTCGGAAGAGCATTACCTTCCGCGGGAGCGACGCCTTGCTGCTGGGGGCGATCTTCGCCTTCGTGATGGCCGTCTACTGCCCGCTTTGCCTGCCGCACACGCCGCCGGCCGGCAGCGCCGACTGGGCCGCCGCCTGGACCCCGCTGGTGGAGATGTTCAGCGACTGGAAGGTGTTGCTGTTTCTGGCCCTGGCCCTCATCGTCAGCACGCAACTGCAGTTCTACTACATCGGCACGTCGAAGTTCCTGGAGGACATCGGCTGCTCGCGTACCAGCGTGCCGGCCATCATGACCGTAGCGCAGATCGCCACGGTCGTGGCCATGGTCTGCGTCCTGCCGGATCTGTTTCCGAAGATGGGCTATCGGTGGACCCTGGCGCTGGGCACGTTCTTCTGGCTTGCCCTGTACATCATCTACGTCATTCAGCGGCCGCGGTGGCTGATCGTCGCGGCGCAAGGGTTCCACGGCCTGGCCTACGCGTTCTTCATCGACGCGTCGATCATCTACATGAACCAGGTGGCCCCGGCCGAGATCCGGGGCACCGCCCAGTCGCTGTTCACCGTGGTCACGGTCGGGCTGGGGCTGTTTCTGGGCACGCATTTCACGGGGTTCATGCTGGACCGCTGCCGCCGCGAGGGCAAGATCCACTGGCGTCCGTTCTTTGCCACGCCTTGCGTGCCTCTGCTGCTGTGTGTTGTCGCATATATCCTTTTCTTCACGGAACAGTAGAC
>CALARR010000398.1 GCA_937889015.1 uncultured Planctomycetales bacterium
AGCATGTCCACGTCCCCCTCGTCGATGAACGACTCGGCGTAGCGCGGCACCTTGCCGATCACGTTGCGGCAATGCACGTAGGCCACGGCCTGCTGCCGGCAGTAGCGGTCCAGCACGGCGCAGGCGTCGGCCCCGGCCATCTCCTGCACCGTGCCCACGCAGAACTCCAGCGCATTCGCCCGGCTGGGCACGATGTCCAGCAGCCGCTGGAAGCTGTCGGGCGTGTAGAGCAAGCGCGGCGTGTGCCGCAAGTCGGCCACCGGCGGGTCGTCGGGATGCGCGGCCAGGCGCACCCCCTCGGCTTCGGCCACCGGCGCCAGCTCGCGGAGAAAGAAATCCAGCCGCTGCCACAGCTCCTCGCGATCGACTGGGCCTGCCAGCCCCGCCGACGCGTCGGGCGCGTACACGATGTTGTTCAACATGCCGCGCGGCAGCGGCGTATCCACCAACTGGTCCTGATCGAAGGCCGGCCCCATGGCCCCGCCGCGCGCCACCGGGCCGTCCTCGCGCCCCCACACGCCGGCCAGGCTGAAGTTGTAGCCCAGGATCGGAATCCCCAGCCGCCCCATGTCGCGCAACAGGCCCTTGAGCCCTTCGATCTGCGGCCGCTTCCGCGTGCCGTCCAACAGCACGTCGTACCAGAACGACGGATCGATGTTCTCCAGGGCCTCGATCTCCAGGCCTTCTTCCCGCGCCTGGCGCTGGATGCCCTGCAGTTCGTCGAAACTCCACACGCGGCCCCGGGCCGTGGTCTGGCCAAAGCAGAAACGGTCGGCCTGCGGGGCGCGCGGTTCGCGCACGCGTTCCACCAGGTGCAACACCAGGTGCGTGGCCCCGGCCTGTCGCGCAAAGCGGAAGTTGTCGCGCGAGATGCGGTAGCGGTGCAGTCCCAAGGCCAGTTTCATCGCAGGTACAGCCCGCCGTTGACGTCCAAGGTCGCTCCGGTGATATACCGTCCGCCTTCGCCGCAGAGGAAGGCCACGGCCAAACCCACGTCGCGCACCGTGCCCAGACCCAGGGGAATGCTCCGCCGCAGATCATCGACCTTCTCTTGCAAGGTCTGGTGCAGCAGTTCGGTTTCGATGCAGCCGGGCGCGATCGCGTTGACGGTGATGCCCAGCGGAGCCGCCGTGCGCGCCAGGGTCTTGGTCAGGCCGAGCTGACCGCTCTTGCTGGCCGCGTAGTGCAGATGGCCGAACAGGGCCCCTTGGTGCGCGACCACCGAGCTGACGTTCACAATCCGCCCCTGCTTCTGCGGGGCCATGATCCGCATCGCCGCCTGGCAGCAGAGAAAGGTGCTGGTGAGGTTGGTTCGCAGCAGCCGCTCCCAGTCCTCCGGCGTGATCTGGAACACGTCCTTGGGCTGCGACGTCCCGGCGTTGTTCACCAGAATGTCCAGGCGGCCGAACTCGGCCAGCGTCGCCTGAAAGAGCTTGTCCACTCCCTCGGGCGTGCCCACGTCGGCCTGCACGGCCACGCCGCGCACGCCGATTTGCGCCATCTGGGCCACGACTTCCTGGGCCTGCGCTTCGGCAGAGACGTAGTTGACCACCACCTGCGCGCCCTTCTCGGCCAGGACCAGGGCAATCCCCCGTCCCAAGCCGCGCGAGGCGCCGGTCACGATGGCCACTTGATCGTGCAGATCGTTCATACCACGGGTTTCCAGACAGGCTATCGAGGCCGGCGCATCCGCTCGATCAGATCGCTCTTCGACCGTTCGCAGCTCTCGGCCGCGATGCGCACGGCCGCCTCGGCGTCTCGATCGGCAATCGCTTCCAGCACCCGGCGATGGTTGGCAATCACGTTGGACATGAAACCGATCGAGAAGCCGAATTGGCGGCGCAGGGCGTCAATCAGGTCCCAATAGCGCTCCAGGACTTCCGTCGCGTCGGGGTTGTCGCCCATGCGGTAGATCACGCGGTGGAACTGCTTGTTGTATTCCAGGCTGGCGTTGATCTCGCCACGGCGTTCCGCCTGCTGGTGCGTTTCGAGGATGATCTCCAGGGCGCGCAGGTCGTCGGCCGTGGCCCGCGACGTGGCCCGGCGGATCAACAACGTGTCGATCGCCCCGCGCAGATCGTAGATGTCGCCGATGAACTTCTCGTCGACCGTGCGCACACAGGCGCCGCAATTGGGCTGGATCGTGATTAGCCCTTCCCCCTGCAGCTTCTGCAGCGCCTCGCGGATCGGCATCTGACTGACGCCGTAGCGCCGGACGAGATCCAGGATCTTCAGCCGGCCCCCCCACGGAAAGACGCCCGCCAGAATGTCCTGGCGCAACTGCTGACAGACACGCACGTAGGCGGGCACGGCCGCCGGCGATGGCTCGTCCGCGGTTACGCTGGGGGGAGCGATCGTGCCGGACTGGGAGACAGGGCGCTGGGGCATATGGGTTGCCTTGAGGGATGTCGGCCTTGATTGTATACACCGGCTCGCGCGCCTGGCAAGGGGCGGTAATTGGTGTTTTCGGCCATCTTGTCCGGCGTCTTGACAGCCGACGCGGCATCCTGTATTGTATACAATCGTCCGCAGCGGCCGGGACGAGGCCAGCACGCTCCACGCACGATCCGTTCCCGACCCTCCCGCCCATCACGTTGAGGCACCCCATGCCCCTGGACCGACGTGAATTCCTGACCGCCGTGGCCTCCGGCCTGGCCGGAGTCGCCGGCAGCCTCCGACCGGCCCTGGCTGGCTCTGCCGTCCAGCAGCGTCCGCGCTTCCACACCCGGCACATTCCCATCGAGCACTTGAACCTCGACACCCCGACAGCCCAAGAGGTCGTGCGGAACGGGCTGTGCGACACGATCCGGCCCGACGTGCTCAAACGGCTCCGCGACCTGGGCGTCGAGCTAGTCGAGATGCGCGTTGTGTGGTGGGAGATCGAGCCGCGGCCCGAGCAATTCGATTGGAGCCGCACGCTCCGCGACATGGACGCCGTGCTCGACGCGGGCCTGAAGGTAGGCATGTTCGCCTGGCTCCAGTATCCACCCACCTGGTACGACCCACAGGGCCAGGCCCATGCGCGGTACCGCTCGCTGGGCAGCAATGTCGATGCCACCGTCACATCGCTTTGGGACCCCAAGACCCTCGAAAGCTACGATCGGCTCCTGGGGATCATCGCCGAGAAGCTCCGCGGCCGACTGAGCTTCGTCTACAACGCCATCACCGGCATGTACGGCGAGTATGGGCTCGGCCTGGGCACGAAGCACTACAAGTTCTCTTCGCCCAACAAAGGCGGAGAGTTCATGACGGGCGATCGCTGTGCGCGGGCGTCTTTCGCCGTTGATCTTCAGCGGAAGTACGGATCGCTCGACGCCCTGAACCGGGCGTGGGACGCCCAGGTGTCTTCGTTCGACGACGACCTGATGCCCAAGCTCCCCTTTGCCAACAACCCGCTGCGACAACGCGATGACTATGTGCAGTGGTCTGTTCGCTCGCTGGACGAGTTTGCCGACCGGGTATGCGCGCTGTATCGGAAGCATTTTCCCGGCGTGGCCGGAGCCCTGCCGCTCGGTGCGGTGCGCGAGCCGACCCACTGGGCGCAGGTCAAGAGCCATCCGGCCAGGCTGGCCGCCAAGTATGGCATCACCGCGCGCTGGACCGGTTGTGCACACATGAAGTCGTTCGATCGCAGCCACCTGGCGGCGCGGCGGCTGGCCTCGGCGGCGCACTTCTACGGGGCCTCGTTCGGCACCGAGGCGGCTCTGATCCTGGAGGCCGACAATGCGGCCAACGCCCTGTACGAGTCGCTGGCCAACGGGGCCGCCATCGTCCACGACGACCCGCAAAACATCTTCCGGGCCGAGGAGGTCCACCGCGCATTGCGCCCGAAACTGCTGGTCGATCCACCGGTCTGCTCCGCGGCGGTGTTCTACCCCTTGGAGAGCGAGACATTGCAGACGCCCGTATTCGTCTGGAGCGAGTTTGTCGAGCGTTGCGCCGCCCTGCGCCGGGAGGCGGACTACGACGTCTGCGACAGCGACATGCTCCGCGACGGCTACCTGGCCGGCAAGACCGACCTTCTGTTTCTCACCAACGCCGATCTGCGCGAAGAGACGGCCTTGGCGATCGTCCAATGGGCCGCCACGCGCGGGCGCGTGTGGTTCTACCAGGCCTCTAACGCGGCCGTTCTCTATCGGCCGACCAGCCTCATCGAGTTGGCCGCACGGCGGGGGCTCGTGGTGAACGACGCCGCGAACGCGGGCCGGACAGGATTGGTCCGCTTCAACGACTGGCAGCAGCCGATTCCACACGTGGCGCCGAAGACGTTCCGCATTTCCGGCCAGGGCGAGCCCTGCTATCGCACTCTGCACACGCAGCACGAGTCGTGCTACTTCCCACGGCAGCGCTCATTTACGATTCGCGAACGACCCGCGACGTCTTGAGGGATCTTTGACCATGCACCATCCCGATTCAGCCTCGGCGGCGCCAGCGGCGCGCGTCACCCGCGCCCAGTTTCTTCGCGGGCTCGCGGCGAGCGCCCTGTCGGCGCCCTTCATCGCGCGCCAGTCCTGGTGCGCCTCGCCCGACCACAACGCCGCGCCGATTGCCGCCGCCGGAAACCCTCCCGGCGTGGCGAACGTCCGCGATTTCGGCGCCAAGGGGGACGGCGTGTCCAAAGACCACGCAGCCATCCAGCGGGCCATCGATCGTTGCGCGGAGTGGGGCGGCGGCACCGCCTGGGTGCCGCCGGGCAGGTACCTCTGCGGCACGCTCGTCTTGAAGAGTCATGTGCGCCTGTATCTGGACGCCGGGGCAACCATCGCCGGAAGCCCGGATCAAGAAGACTACCGGCGCATGCGCGAAGGAAACCATTTCTATCGCAGCGTTCCCACCCAACCCGTCAACCACGATCAGAACCTGATCGTCGTCTGGAAGGCGACCGATGCCAGCATCGAGGGCCCGGGGACGATCGATGCCCGGGGAGAGAGCTTCTACCAGTTGGACAAGGGGCTGGTGCCCAACGGCCGTCGCATGTCGCTGCTGCCCAAATCGTGGCGGCCGGGCGCCATGATCGCCTGCATGCATAGCCAAGGGTTTTCGCTTTCGCAGGTCACACTCCGCGGCAGCCCGTTCCTGAATGTCTTGCTCTTCGGAAGCTCGGAGATCCGCATCCAGGGGATCCGCATCCAGGGGGATCACCGGTTTCAGACCTGCGACGGGATCCACACCAAGGCCTGCCGCGACATCACGATCAGCGATTGCCAAATCGACGCGGAGGACGACTGCCTGTCCTTCTACACGAACTCCTGGGGGCTGCCAGACGACGGGCCGGACACCTCGCACGTGACCGTGAACAATTGCCGGCTCTCGTCCTCCTGCTGCGGTGTTCGCATCGGCTATGCCGGACCAGGCCAGTTGAGCAGCATGGTCTTCAATAACATCGTGATCAAGAGGGCCAATCGCGGGATCGATTTCATCTGCGGCGCGTTCAACCACTACCAGGGCCAGCCCTGCGCGCCAGGACCTTCGCTGCATGACCTTCTCTTCTCGAACTTCGTGATCGAAGACTCGAACTGGGGCGTCTCGGCCAATATCTGCCACGACGCGGTCGCGCCCGGCGGCATCCGCGACGTGCATTACAGCGGCATGAAGGTCCGCAGCCGGCGGGGAAACTACCTGGTGGGAAGCACCTCGCTCGCCCTGCGGGACGTCAGCTTCCGCGACGTCGACTTCACCGTGACGGGCCAGGTCAAGAACGCTCCGGCCACGATCCCCGAACCCCTGCCGATGTATTTCGGAGGGGAGCTGCCCTGCGGCCTGCTGCTGCGGCATGCCACGCGAGTGGCCCTGCGAGATTGCAGCATCCGCTGGGACGGGGCGGAGGGCCCGTGGCGAACCGGCCTGCACGTGGTCGACGGCCGCGCGATCGACTGCCGCACGCTCCGCGTGGAACCGTTGCGCGATGACTGGGAGTCCGGGATCACGCGCGTCGCGTCGGACGTCGCCATGCCGCCCATCGTCCCGTAAGCACCATCGCAGCAGAAGGCGGAGACAAGGCGAATTCGAGAGGCCATCGAGGAGTGGCGATTCACATTGCAGAGATCCTACTACTGCTGCCCGACGGGCACGAAACGACTGTCGCGGCGCTGTTCGGCGACGGCCGCAGCAAGTAGACTTGCCGGAATCGGGTACGGGGCGAGATCGCAATCCAGCAACGGAGGTGTACCGTGCGGCGACCGTGGACGATTCTGTGCAGCGTAGTGCTGGTCTGCTTGTGGCTGCCGGCAGGCAACGCCGGCGAGAGCAAGGCCGAGGTGACGTACACGACCGAGAAGAGCATCCTCTATCGCGAAGCCCCGGACGAGCCCCTCGACGACTACATGAAGGAGAAATGCCGGCTGGACTTCTATCATCCGGTCGGGCAGACCGGCTACACCACCGTGGTCTGGTTCCACGGCGGCGGGTTGACTGCCGGCAGCCGTTACATTGACGACCGTTTGAAGGAGCAGGGCATCGCTGTGGCGGCGGCCAGCTACCGGCTGCACCCGAAAGTGACCTGCCCGGCTTACATCGAAGATGCCGCGGCGGCCGTGGCTTGGGTCTTCAAGCACGTCGAGCAGTACGGCGGCGATGCGAAGCGGATCCTTGTGTCGGGGTCCTCGGCCGGCGGCTATCTGACCTTGATGGTCGGTCTGGACAAGCGTTGGCTGGCCAAATACGACATCGACGCCGACCGCATCGCCTGCCTGGCCCCCTTCAGCGGGCAAGCGATCACGCATTTCACGATCCGCAAGGAACGGGGGGTTCCCCACACGCAGCCCATCATCGACGAGTTCGCCCCGCTCTACCACGTACGTCCCGATGCCCCGCCGCTGGTGCTGTTGACCGGCGATCCGGAGCTGGAAATATGGGGCCGAGCCGACGAAAACGCCTACCTCGCGCGGATGATGAAGGTCGTTGGTCACAAGGATACGGTGCACTACGCGTTCCAGGGATTCGGACATGGGATGAAGGTACCCGGATACGAGATCTTGTTGAAACAAATCAAGCAGAGGCAATAGGGAGACACCAGCATGACCGGCAGACCGCAACGACATGTTCTCAGGACAATGCTACTTGCACTGGTTCTGCCGACCTGCACAGGCACGGCCCCCCTCGGCCATGCCGCGCCGGCGCCTGCGGCCAATGCGCGCGTGGCGATCCTGAACGATTCGCTGCCCGGCATGGATTCCTCCGTCACCGCGGCGGTGGCCGAGTCGCTGCGCCGCGCGGGCTTTCAGGTTGCGAACCTCTCGGCCGACGAGGTCTGTGATCCGGCCGTCCTCTCGCCTCAGAAGTTCTTCCTCTACGTGATCCCCAACGCAAAGTCCTATCCGGCCGCGGCCGGCGAGGCCTTGGCGCGGTTCGTGCAGGCCAAGGGGCATCTGCTGGTTCTCGGTACGTCGCCCTTCGGCAGTCCGGTTTGGAAGCATCAGAATCAATGGATCGGTCAGCTCTTCATGCGGCAGGCCATCGCCCAGCACAAGCCCGACCACATGGCCTTCGATTTCGATCGTCTCGACCAGCCCGCCGATTGGACGCGGAGCGGCAAAGGCGACCAGCCCCCGGCGGCGGAAGTCGTGCGCGGCGGCGCCGACGGCTCGGCCGGCTGCCTCAAGATCACGCTGAACTACCAGAGCGGATCGCCGGACGGCATGGGCGGAACCTTGCCCCAGGGCTCGGTCTCCGGGCCGGGACTGCTGTGCTTCTGGGCCAAAGGCGACGGCCAGACGGCTCAGTTGGCCGTGCGGCTCATCCAGGGCGACGGGCCACAGGACCGCGGCATCGCCGTCATCCGCATCACCAAGAACTGGGCCTACTACGTCCTCCGGCCCGAAGACTTCCGCCAGATCGGCCAGGCCGATCCGGCCAAGGCCAAGCGCGTCTGCTTCGAATTGATCGACCGGCGCATCACTTCTCTGGTGGCCGAAGGACGCCACACGGTCTACGTCGATCAGCTCGGCATCGCCGCCGATCCGTTCGCGGCGGTCGGCGGCTTGACGGCCGAGCCGTTCCCGCTCATCGAAACCATCTCGCCCGGCTACAAGGTCTACCCGCTCAGCGACATCGCCAGCTTGAAGGTCCGCGACAACCAGGCCATCCTCGCTGCGGCCCAAACTCTGCCTGTGCCTCGTGAAGCCTTCTCCTCCTATCGCCGGCCCGAAGGAAAAGGACTGGAGAAAGGCTATCGCTGGCGGTGGATTCCCTTGGTGCAGGCGTTGGACTCCGCGGGCCAGGAGCGCGGCACGGCCGTGTGGATGCTGCTGAACCAAGCGCCCCTGAACGAAGGTCCGGACTTCGAAGACGCCGCCCTGCGCGGCGCTTTTCGCGAGGTCGACCGGCATCTGCACCAGCCCACGCCGGCCGAAGGCTCGATCTGCGCCATGTGCGCCATCGCCGACCCTGCCAGCCTGAAGCAAGTCGCGCAAACCGACCTCTTGGGCGCCCTGGCGCAGCGCATGCGCAACGGCGTGTTCCTCTCCCACGCGGGCTCGCAAGAGTTCTCCTACTGGCCGGGCGAAGACGTGCGATTGGGCGCGGTGGTGGCGAACTACGGTCTCGCGCCGGCCACGCTTCGCGTCCGCATCCGGGTCGCGCCCGCCGAAGGAGGCCAGCCCCTGTTCACCGCCGAGCCGGCGCTGGCCGTGGAGCCGGGGGCCAAAGGCAAGGTCAGCGTGGACTGGCCCGCGCCCAAGCTCACCGGCGAGCGTTACACGGTCACGACCGAGTTGCTCCAGGATGGCAAGACCATCGACGTGATTGCCCACGAAATGGGCGTGCTCCATAACCGCCAACCGGCGCGCGACGAGTTCATCACCGCGCGCGACGGCGAGTTCTGGCTCCGCGGCCAGAAATGGCACCCGATCGGCGTGAACTACTGGCCGCGGTCGGCGATCGCCCTGGAGTCGCTCGACTACACGTACCACTGGCTCACGCCCGGCTACTACGACCCCGAGCAAGTCGAGCAGGAGCTGGCGCAGTTGGAGTCGATGGGCGCGAACCTGGTGTGCATCCGGGCCCACCATCGCAACGACCGCCGCACGCTGCTGGACTTCCTCCGCCGGTGCCGCAACCACCACATCTACGCCTTCCTCTTCGCGCAGACCCACGCCATCACCGTCGAACCGCACTATTTCCAGGGCATCATGATGCCCATCCACTTCCAGGACGAGGCCGTGGCCGAGTTCATCCGCGGCTCGCGTCTGGCCGACAATCCGGCGATCTTCGCCTGGGACACGATCTGGGAGCCGGCTGGCTGGGTGTTCGGCGGCGTGAGCAGTTCGCACGGCTGGCGCGAGCCTACCCCCTATCGCCAGCGCTGGGATGCCGATTGGGCGCGGTGGATCGACCAACGCTACGGCAGCCTGGCCGCGGCCGAAGCCGATTGGGGAGCGCCAGCACCGCGTGTGGATGGCCGCGTCACCTCGCCGTCCAACGAACAGTTCTCCAAGGACGGCCCGTGGCGCGTCATGGTCTGCGCCTACCGCCGCTTCATGGACGACTTGATGAGCCGCAAGTGGAACGACGCGTCACGGAAGCTGCGCCAGCTCGATCCGAATCACCTGGTGAGCTTCCGGCAGGGAAACCTGGGGCCGTTCGATTTCACCTTGACCGCTACACCCAAGCACGTGGATTTCGTTGCCATGGAAGGCTACAACTTCCAGCCGGGTGAGGTTGGGCCGAACGTGGCGGGATTCGTCAACCGGTATCTCCACTTCACGACGCGAGGCAAACCGTTTTTCTGGGCCGAATTCGGCAGCAGCGCTTGGGATCGCGGCCAGATGCGGCCCACCGCCGACAAGCTCGCTTCCCAGGCCGACTGTCACGAACTGATCTACCGCGCGGCCCTGGAAAACGGCGCCAACGGGGCTTCGCCCTGGTGGTGGGGCGGCGGCTATCGCGTGTGCGAGCAGAGCGACTTCGGCATCCTCAATCCCGACGGCACCCCGCGCCCCAGTGCGGAATTGCTGCGCGACTATGCGCCGCGGTTTCGTGCCCGGCCCGGTTATCCGGCCGCCGACACCTGGTTCTCCATGGATCGCGATGCCCATGCCGGCAGCCACCGCTACGTGGCCTTCAACGACGGGGCCCAGGCCTTCCAGTCCGCGGCCGCCGCGCGCAAGAAACTCGGCATCCGCACCCCGGCCACCGGCACCACCTCGGTCGATACGCCGCTCGTGGCCGTGGGCAACACCCAGTACAACGGCCACAACCCGCCCAAGTACCTGGACGCCGAGTTCAACTGGTTCAAGATCAAGATCGGCGACGGGCCGTGGATCGAGGTCCTCCCCGGAGCACAGATCCGCGTGCCTAAGAACCTATCCCAGAACCATGCCAGCCACGTTGGGCGGCCCGGCAAGACGGAACTGCCAACAGGTTCTGGGACCGGCTCTAAGAGCACGCCCATCCTGGCCGTGGCCTCGGTGGGCAACATCCAGGAAGCTACCTGGCTCACGCCGGCCAGCGCCGCCGGCAAGCCGGGGGCCGTCTACCTGGCCTCGACCGAGGCTTCGGCCCTGAAGGTCAAACAACCCATCACGCGCGACACGGTCTGGCAACAGGATGCGGACTTCGGCGATGCCTTCCGCCTCAGCGACGGCATCTCGACCGAAACGCGCATCGAACTGCAGATGACGGCCGATGGCCGAGCCTGGTTCGGCGAAAAGATGTCCTTCACCCTGGTGCCCTGATGGCAATCGGCTCGCCTTGAAGACGTCGGCGAGCGAAACCGATGGCTCCGCTACATCCCTCGTTCCCAAGCTCCGGCTTGGGAACGCACCGGGCAGCACCGACAGCTCCGCTATCGGTGTGCCGCCAGGCACAAGAGGTCCCCCGCAACTCCGACCAATCGCCGCGGCCGCGCGCGGTCCTCGACGAAGATCACATCACTCTCTGCCGCTGGCGCTGCGTTTCCTCGCCTTCTTGTCCTTCTTCTCCGTCTTCGTGGGTTGACCAGCGGGCGTATCGGCGTTCACCTTCGGCAACCATCGAGCCATGTCCTCTTTCTGTTTGCCATAAGCCGGGTCTTGGGCGAGGTTCGTCCATTCCAAAGGGTCTTTACGGTGATCGTACAACTCTTCGCCGCCGTCGGCGTAACGGATGTACCGCCACTGTTCATCGCGCACGGCATGGTTTCCGTAGCGGAACGTGGTAATGGCCGGCTTGTCCCATGGCGCAGCGGGATTCTCCAGCAACTTGCGAATGCTCTCGCCTTCCACATGCCTGGGCCGTAGCAGCCCGCAAAGGTCGCAGAGCGTGGGATAGATCTGCATGTAGTCCACGGTACGATTGCAGGCCACGCCGCGCTGGGGCATGCCCGGCACAACCCAGATGTACGGTGCGCGCGTGGCCTCCTCCCAGAGCGTGGCTTTGTGCCAGTGCAGTTTCTCGCCCAGGTGCCATCCATGGTCGCTCCAACAACAGACGATCGTGTCCTTGGCGTGGCCGCTCTTGTCAAAGGCGTCCATCAGCCGGCCGACCATCGCGTCGCAGAAGCTGATCGTGGCCAGATACGCTTGCACGCACGCCTTCCATTGGCCGTCGCGCACAATCGCCTCGTGCTCGCGAGGCTTGGCAAGCTTGACACCCGCGGCCGGCACGTCGTCGAGATCGGCTTCCAGAATCTCTGGAAGGGTGATGGAATCCAGCGGATAGAGGTCGAAGTACTTCTTCGGCACCGTCCACGGCAGGTGCGGCTTCTTCAGGCCGCAGGCAAGGAAGAACGGTTGGTCGTGCTTCTCGTTGAGCTTGTTGGCGATGTAAGAAACGAAATGGTAGTCCACCATGGCGTTGTCGTCGCCGGCGATAGGGCCAAACGTGATGTTGCTCACGTCACGATCCACGCTCTTGATGTCGCCGCCTTTCCGCCCCTTCTTGTCGTCCTCCTCGCCGCCGTCGCCGCTGAAGTAGTCGTGCCAGTCGCTGGACCGGGGAAAGCGGCCGTGATAGATCTTGCCCGCGCCGGCCACGTAGTAACCATGGCTCTTGAAGTGCAGCGGCAGCGTGACGATGTCCTGCGCGACGATCTTCCGCCAGTCGTGGTTGTTGTCGTAGACGCCCGTAGCCCCGGGCCGCAGGCCAGTCAGCAGCGCGGCGCGCGACGGGTTGCACAGCGGCGCCGCGCAAAAACTCCGCGTGAAGTACACGCCACGCGCGGCCAGCTTGTCGAGGTGCGGTGTCTTGACTTGCTTATCGCCGAGAAAGCCGACCCAATCACGCATGTCATCGATGGCGATGAACAGGACATTCGGCTTCTTCTCCGCGGCCGACGCGGAACCGGCGCTCACCGCCAGCGCGCACCAAAACGTCATAAGCGTCTTCATAGAGGTCCCTTCCGGCGTCAACAGGAATGATGAATGTCGCAGATCGGAACAACCACCTGCACCGTCGTCCCGGACCCCGGCGCGCTTTGGATCGTCAGCCGACCACCCAGAAGCCTCGCGCGCTGCCCTATGCCCTCCAGGCCAAAGTGGTCCTTTCTGACTGCTTCCGGGTCGAACCCGGTGCCCCAGTCCCGCACCTCCAATCGCAATTCCCGGTTCTCTTGGGTGAAGGCCACCGTGACCTTCTTGCTCTGGCTGTGCTTACAGGCATTGGCGATCGCTTCTTGCACGATGCGGTACATGCAGTTCTGCAGAATCGATGGCAAACGCGCCAGGGGTGCGTTCGCGTGGAGTTCGATCTTGGGGCCACCACGTCGTTGCTGTTCATAGACCAGATCCGAGAGCGCCATCTCCAGCCCGATTTCGTCGATCGAAGGCGCGCGCACCTCGTTGATCATCCGCCGCGACTCGAAGTGCGCCTGGCGAACCAGCTCCACACCGGTCCTATAGGCTTCTCTTGCTTCACGGGGGGCAATCTTCCGCTTGGCATCGCAAGTCTGAAATTGCGTCCACGCAGCCGCCAGGTACTGGGCCAGCCCGTCGTGGATCTCGCAAGAGATGAGTTGCCGCTCGTGGTCGCTCGCTTGGAGCATGTGCCACAGCGACTGCCTTTCCCGCTCCAGAACTTCGCGAGCTTGCCGGCGTTCTGTGATGTCCACGGTGACGACCGCCGCCCCCCAGCCGCGCACCGGCAAAGGAGCGGCGCTGACGCTGACCCAAGTCGTCGTGCCATCTTCCTTCACCACACCGGTTTCCACGTCGGAGACCTTGGCGCCCTCGCTCATCGCGCGCACGCTTGCGAACTCTTCTGACGGCATGCACGAGCCGTCGCGGCGAAGGTATCGCCGACGAGCGTAGTCGCCTCTCAACAACCCCTCCCTGGTCATCGCCAGGATCTGTTCCAGAGCCGGGTTCAGGTCAACCACTCGGCGATCTTCATCCAGCAGCGCGATCCCGACAGGGAGTATCTGAAAGAGCGTCTTGAGTTTCTCCTCGCTTTCCTTGAGAGACTCTTCGGCCTGCTTGCGCGCGGTGATGTCTGCATGGGAACCCACCAGTCGGCACGCTCGCCCCGTTTCATCCCGGACCACCAGGACGCTGGCTTCGATCCAGCGATACGAGCCGTCCTTGTGGCGCAGTCGATACTCGGCGACGGCCGTCACCGACGTGCCTGCGAAGAAGTCGTCCTGCCGCTGGATGATCGAATCACGCTCCTCGGGATGCAGGCGGCTGGACCAGTCTTCGACGCCCTCCCCGATCTCGTCCTCCGCGTAGCCCAACAAGGCCTTCCAGCGCGGCGAGTAGTACACCTTGCCGGTGAGGATATTCCAGTCGAAGATGCCCACCCCTGCTCCGCGGACCGCCAATTCGTACCGCTCTTCACTGGCGCGCAATGCCTCCTGGGCTCGCTCCTTGACCCGCTCTTCAAGTTCGGCGTGCGCCCTGTTCAACTCCTCCTCGGCACGCCGGCGTTCCGTGTCAACCTGCTCCAGCGCGGCCAACCGTTGCCGCAACTCCTGGTTTTCAGCGATGAGTTGCGCCTCGGTCTGGTCGTTGTCCCGCATATCCCACCTGCTGCTGCCGTGCGACTCTTCAGCGTGGATTCTAGGACAGTCGGGCGAACTCCGAAAAGTCCACCGTGTGGCCCCCCAGCCTCGCCAGTGAGTACATCCCCCCCGCCTTTGACCTCACCCCGGATAGCCCACGGACAGACATGTAGAGGGCCAGAGGAAAGATGCGACTCGGCTCGGCATCCTCTTGCAGTATCGGCCTGCGGTGAGAAGTGCGGTGCGGTGAGAAATGCGGTCCAAGAACTTATCCCAGAACTGCCACAGCCTGATCGGGCGACCCAGCGGGAGCGATCTGCCGACCGATTCTGGGACCGGCTCTAAGGTTCAGAGCGTCCCACGCGTTCGCTGGGCAGGAACCGCCGGCCTGTGGCCTGCTGCAGCCAGTCGCGCGCCGCGTTGTAGGGCCGGATGCGGACCGTAGGGCTGGTGGCTTCGAACGTGCCTTGACCGGGCACGTTCAGCCGCGCGTGGACCAGACCGTGCGCAACCACGTGTCGATCGAATTCCGGATGCACGGCCTGGAACTCCAGTCGATACGGGGCCCCCTCCACGAAGAAACCACTGTCCGGAAAGTCTTCTGGACGCGCGCGGCGAACCCAGCGGCCGATCTGCGGCGGCACGGCTGGCTCCGACCCGAGGCCGGTGCGCGGGGCGACAAGCTCCACCTCCAGCGTTCCATCGACCGGCACAATCCGTCCCTGCTCGTCCAGCGGATAGACTCGCACCAGCAGACCATCGACCTCCACGTCGGCATCCCAGTTGGCCGTGCTGGCGTCGATGCTCAGCGACCGCACGCGCGGAACGATCGCCGGCCGGGCCGGTTCTGAACTGGCCGAGCGGCTGGCCGGCGTGTACCGCGGCCCCGGTAACGGTCTGGAACCGGTCGCCTGCGGATACCGTTGCCGCACGACCTCGATCGCAGCGCGCAACTGCTCTGCGCTGAGTGCCTGACCGCCGATCTCGGCGCGCAACACACGCTCCCAATCGATGGGCCGCACCACGAGCATCGACCCCTGAACGCTCCGCAAGTAGAGACACTCGGCGTCGGTCTGCAGATCAACTTCCCCCACGAACTGACGCCCGCTGGCCACCTCCACCCGTAGCAGGGTATCTGTCGCTTGTCCCGTGGCACTCGCCACTTGGCCTGAACAGGGGGGCAAGCCGATCGCGAACATCAATGCGGCCAGCAGTCCCGTCCACTGGGGGCATCTCTGCCGCCCCGCCTCCGGGATGCAGGCTTCAGCTAAGAACCTATCCCAGAACCATCCCAGCCACGTCGGGCGGCCCTGCAAGACCGAACTGCCGACAGGTTTTCGGACCGGCTCTAGCACGCGGAGCCGCAGGCAACGCTGCAGCCAACGAAGTTGGGGCAGTACAGACAACATGGGCCAAATACCAGTGCCGAGGAGAGACAACTCGTTGAGCCAATAGGGGCAAAGCCTATGCCCGCTCTCCAACGCATCGTGGTCGACCAGCGCAACCACATGTGACACAAAACGTTGCGTCGACGCCCCGGCTGCCACCAAGGTTGCTTTTCGGCAACACGCGTGGTGTTTGGTCCACACGCCTGAGCCCGTGGCCGTGGATCGCAATTTTCATCAAAGACTGGGGCCTGCAACGGCGATATTGGGTCCTGCGTCCGCCATGACCCGCTGGCCCGGCCCCAACCGTGCAAAGTCGCAGCAACCCGGTGTCTCCGGCCGCGTGCGGCTCGGCCAAGCACATCGGCAATACACAAACGCCACGGGCTTTGCGTCACGCCCGGGATACTCCGGCACCGAAGCTATTACTGAGAACCTGCCGTGGAACCGTCCCCGCCAGGTCGCGCGGCCCAGCCAGCCTTATTGATTCCGTTGTTGATTGTGCAACACTTCGCAGCGTTCCGTTCCGGGAAACCGGGCTCCCGTCGGGCGCCCTCGTTCCCTAAGTAATACAGCACTCAATAGCTGCGGACAGGTTCCGGTTCCCGGCTCCAACATCCGTCTGGCGACGGATCGCGAGTCGTTTGACGTGGACGCAGCCATCCACAGGAGCACGCCATGCAACGCACGGATACCGCCTGCTACTGCCGTCGTTCACCGGATCTCAGCCGCCTGCCGATGGCCGGCTTGCTGTGCGCCGTGGGGTTGCTGACGGGAGTAGCCTTGGCGTGGGCCCAATCGCCCTCCGCCAAGGCACCCAAAGAGGGTGAGACGCCCCAAGCCGGCTCCTCCGGGACGGTCCAGGCCGGTACGCTCGATCCGGCTCGTCAGGAGGCCGATCGACCGCTCCGCGAAGGGTCGGAGATCGTCGACCAGTTGGGCAGTTTCAAGCTCGCCGGAGAACGCGCCCTGTTCATCACGGCCGATGGCGCTCGCCGTTGGTGCAGCCTGGAAAACCTCAATCTGGAACGGATCGTGCGTGTCGTGGCCGATGCGCCAGAGCAACTCGAATGGACCGTCACGGGCACCATCACCGAGTATCGCGGCAACAACTATCTGTTGATCCATCGCGCGTCGCTGCGGAACCGAGCCCCGCTCCGCGGGGAAGGTCCCTCCGCCGCGCGCGACATCTCGACGCGCTGAGAGGCCCATTCCAAGAACGCCTGAGAGCCGGTCTGGAACCTGTCGGCAGCTCAGTGCGGCTGGACCGCCCGACGTGGCTGTGGTGGTTCCAGGCTCGGTTCTAAGACTGCCCGCTTGACACCCACTCAGGTGGGGCTATCATGGACAGTTGCCTGCGGGCGTTGCGTCCCGAGGCCAGCGATTGCACCACCTTTGAGTCATAGGCCGCGCGGCGCGTGGGCTTGGCGTTTTGCACAAGGAGTCTCTTCGATGGCCGAGTTTCGACGACTGGATGTCCGTGAAGTGGGCGACGTCACCGTGGTTCGCTTCCGGGACAACAAGATCATCGAGGACATCAACATCCAGGAGTTGGGCCAGGAACTGTTTCAGCTCGTCGAGACCGAGAACCGCAAGAAGCTGTTGCTGAACTTCTCCACCGTGGATTTCCTCTCCAGCGCCGCGCTGGGAAAGCTGATCACCCTGGACAAGAAGGTCCGTGCCGCCGCCGGCACGCTGAAGCTCTCCAACATCCGCGCGGAAATCTACGAGGTGTTCACGATCACCAAACTCAACCGACTGTTCGACATCAAGGCCGACGAAGCCGATGCCTTGGCCGCTTTCTAGCGCCCTTTCCGCTTCTTTTTCCCGACAGGGCGGCTCTTGATGGAAGACAACGGCTGGATCTGGGCCTGTGATCGCTCGATCGCCAGCGAGATGGCCGGCGGTCGGCAGATTCTGGACGAACTGCTTGCGCGGTTGATTGCCGAGGGTTGGAGTCGGCGCGACAGGTTTGCCATACACCTGGCCGTGGAAGAGGCCCTCGTGAACGCCATCCGTCACGGAAACCGTCTCGATCCCGGCAAACGCGTGCAGATCTCTTGCCGCCTGTCGGACGAACTGGTGAAGGTCGAAATCGTGGACGAAGGCCCCGGCTTCGATGCGTGCCGGATTCCCGATCCCACGACGGATGAACGGTTGGAAATGCCGGGCGGGCGCGGCCTGGCGTTGATGAAGGCCTTCATGTCGCAGGTGGAATTCAGCCGCTGTGGCCGACGAGTGACCCTGGTCAAACACCGCAACCGCGCGGAGTGCCGCGAACCGTCCGCCGAATCCTGAGGTTGTCATGGCATCCTCACCCGAGTTTCCCGCCGCTCCTCCCGCGCCGCGTCCCTCTCGTCCCAGTCACGGCGGCGGTCTGGTCTGGCTGTTGGGCTTCCTGGTCGCGGTCCTGGTCCTGCCCTACCTCATGGAGCAGATCCAGTTTGCCCTGACGCGCGGCAAGGAGCGCGCCCAGGCGGAGGTGGCACGCGAAGTGCTCGGGCAGATCCCTCCCACCCAGAGCGTCTACGCCCTGGTGGCCAAGGCCATCGCGCCCAGCGTGGTGGGCGTCATCGTCACCCAGGCCGCCGAACGACGCGACGAGTGGTCGCACCTCTTCCAGCCGCGCCGGCGGATCCAGCAGGCCTCCCAGGGCTCCGGCGTCATCGTCGATGCGGAAGGCTATGTGATCACCAATGCCCATGTCGTGGCCGACGCCTCGGAGATCATCCTCAAGCTCAGCGACGGCCGCGCGATCAGCGACGTCCGCCTGGTCGGCTTCGATCCCTTGAGCGACCTGGCGGTGCTGAAGATCGACGCCGTCGAACTCCTCCCCGCCACCTGGGGCGACAGCGAAAAACTGGAAGTCGGCGATCAGGTGATCGCCGTGGGAAGCCCCTTCGGCCTGGCACGCACCGTCACCGCGGGCATCATCAGCGCCAAGCGCCGCCGCGGCCTGCGCATCGGCAGCGTGTATCAGGACTTCCTCCAAACCGACGCCGCCGTCAACCCCGGCAACAGCGGCGGTCCGCTGGTCAATATGTCCGGACAGGTGGTGGGCATCAACACGGCCATTGTCGGCGAGGCCTATCAGGGAATCAGCTTCGCCATTCCCAGCGAGGTTGTGCGCGAGGTGTACGACAAACTTCGCGCCACGGGCAAGATTGCGCGCGGCTGGCTGGGGGTGCATCTGCAGCCCATCGACGAGGCCCTGGCTCGGCGCTTGGGCCTGAAGGACAACCGCGGGGCCCTCGTGGCCGGCGTGCTGCGCCGCTCGCCGGCCGAGAAGGCCGGTTTTGAGCCGGGCGATGTCATTGTGCAATTCAACGGCAAGCCGGTCGAGGATGCCGATGACTTGACCTTTGCCGTGGGCCGAATCGAACCGGGGACCAAGGTCAAGGCCCTGGTGATCCGCGACGGCCGGCAGATGGAGCTGGAAATCACGCTGGGCGAACGCCCCGCCCAGGCCAGCAACTGAATCCACCCCCCGGGCGAAGTGTCGCGCGACCGCGCGCTTGACCAGAATCCGGCCTTCGAAGGTTGACACGCGGGGTTTCGTCGGACTACTCTGCACTAACGTTTGTGCAGCGTGCTCAAACCTTTGTGCCAACCCTCCCGCCCCTCCCGGCCTCCGCCTGTGCCTGTCGGTTCACGCACCACCCTCAAAGCCATCGCCCAGCAGCTCGGCGTCTCGGCCACGACCGTCTCGCGCTCGCTCAGCGGCCAGGCGCGACACTACCGCATCGGCAAGGAGATGGAGGCCAAGGTCCGCTCCCTGGCCGAGCGCATGGGTTTCGCCCCCAACCACTTCGCGCGCGGATTGCGCCTGCGCAAAACCTCCACCATCGGCCTGATCGTTCCCGATATCTCCAATCCCTTCTTCGGAGCCACCGCCCGGCAGATCGCCGTCGGCGTGCGCCGGCAGGGCTATTCGATCCTGCTCTGCGATAGCCAGGAGGACGTCGGCCTGGAGCAACAGGCCCTGGAGTTGTTGCAGAACTGGCAGGTCGAAGGGATCGTCGTCTGTCCGGTGGGCCAGAGCGGAGAGCATCTGGCCGCGGTGGCCCAGTCGGGCCTGCCGCTGGTGCTGGTGGACCGGTACTTTCCCGAGCTGCGCGTGCCTTACGTGGCGGCCGACAACGTGGCCGGGGCGCGCGTGGCCACCGAACACCTCATCGGCAAAGGCCACCGGCGCATCGCCTGCCTGCAAGGATTGTGCGGCACCTCGCCCAACGATCAGCGCTTGCACGGCTTTCGCCAGGCCCTGGCCGCGCACGGGATACCCATGGACCCAGCGCTGATCGTGGGCGATCGCTTCGACGAAGCCTCCGGCTATCGGGCCATGCAGCGCCTCTTGCAGACCCAGCCGGACGTGACGGCCCTGCTGTGTTTCTGCAATCCCGGCGCCCTGGGCGCGGTTCGCGCCCTGGCCGAGGCCCGCCGCGCGATTCCGCGCGACATGTCGCTGGTTTCGTTCGACGACAACCCCTACGCAGCCCACCTGGCCGCGCCGTTGACGACCGTCGCCCAGCCCAACGCCGAAATGGGCGACGTGGCCCTGCGCCTGCTGTTCGACCAGATCCAGTCGCGCGGGGCAGAGCCCTGCGACGGAATCCTGCTTCCGACCCGCTTGATCGCCCGCCGATCGGTGAAGAAGATTGCCTGAAGCAAGAAAGACCTCGATCCCTGGGAAACGAAAGCCATGCTCACGAAGACCCGCCCGCTGTGCGTGTGCCTTGTGCTGGCCCTGGTCGCGGGGCGCGTCGGGGCCGAAGCCCCTGCGCTGCGCCGCCTGCCGCTAAACACATATCGCGACAAGATGCAGGGGGCCTGGTTGGGGCAGATGGCCGGCGTTGGCTGGGGCGCGCCCACCGAATTCAAGGTCCGCGGCGCGATCATCCCCGCGGAACAAATGCCCGCGTGGCTGCCCGCCATGATCAACCAGCACGGCAACGACGACTGCTACGTGGAAATGACCTTCCTCAAGACGCTGGAAGACCACGGGCTGGACGTGGGCCTTCGCCAGGCGGGCATCGACTTCGCCAACAGCACCTATCGCCTGTGGCACGCCAACCAGTTCGGCCGCGAGAACCTTCGCCAGGGCATCGCCCCGCCCGACAGCGGCCATCCGCAGTTCAACGCCCACGCCGACGACATCGACTATCAGATCGAAAGCGATTTTGCCGGCATCATCTCGCCCGGCCTGCCCAACCAGGCCATTGCCCTGGGCCGCCTCTTCGGCCACCTGATGAACTACGGCGACGGCGTGTACGCCGGGCAGTTCGTGGCGGCCATGTATGGCGAGGCCTTCTTCGAAGCCAACGCGGTCCGGCTGATCGAGAGCGCCCTGCGCTGCATCCCGGCCCAAAGCCAGTATGCCGAGATGGTCCGCGATCTGCTCCAATGGCGCCAGGCCCACCCCGACGATTGGCAGCACACGTGGCGGCTCATCGAGGACAAGTATCACCAGGACCCGAAGTACACGCACGGGCTGTGCTCCAAGCCGGGCGGCGAGAAGGCCTACAGCATCGATGTGAAGCTGAATGGGGCCTACATCCTGATGGGACTGCTGTACGGCGCCGGCGACCCGGACCAGACGATCACCATCGCCTGCCGTTGCGGCCAGGACAGCGACTGCAATCCCTCCAACGCGGCGGGCATCCTGTTCACCACCCTGGGCGCGGCCAAGATCCCGCCCAAGTTCACCCAGGAACTCGATCTGCGGCGGAAGTTCTCCCACACGCAATACACGTTGCCCAAGGTGTATGAAGTCTGCGAAGAACTGGCCCGGCAGGCCGTACTCCGCGCCGGGGGGCGGATCGAAAAGGACGCCGCGGGCGCAGAAGTCCTCTTGATCCCGGTCGAGACTCCGCAGCCTTCGGCCCTGGAACAATCCTCCGTGCCCGGTCCCATCGCCGACAGCCGCTTCACGCGCGCGGAGATGGCGCAAATCAAGCTCTTTGGCCAGGAGAGCCGTTCGCGGCGCGGCAATCGCTCGGGCTCGATCAACGACGGCGATGTTTCGACCTTCGTCGTGACCTTCGACGGCCAGCGCGCCGAACAGGACTGGTATGCCCTGACATTCAACGTGCCGGTCACCGTGCTCCGGGTGCGCTTTGCGCACGGCGCCGCATTTCACAACGGCGGTTGGTTCGACACCAGCGCGGGCCGTCCCCTGGTCCAGGTGCAACGCGTCGCGGGCGGTCCCTGGGAGACCGCCGGCGAGCTCGACTCCTACCCGGCCACGACCGCGGCCACACCGAGTGATCTGAAGCCGGGCCAGATCTCCACGCTGTGGCTTGCGCAGCCGATCCAGGTCGTGGCGGTGCGCGTGGTGGGAGTGCCGGCCAGCGGCGACAATCCCCAGCAGGCATTCTCCTCCTGTGCCGAGCTAGGAGTGGACATGGCCCCGAAAGCGCACAACGAACCTTAGAGCCGGTCCCCAAACCTGTCGGCAGCTCAGTGCGGCTGGGCCGCCCGACTTGGCTGGGGCGGTTCTCGGATAGGTTCCTAACAGGAAAGCGACACCACATGCGATGGACCATCGTTGCCTTGTATGCAATCGGCGTTCTCGGCTCAGAGGCTTGGGCCGCGCCGGATCCGGCCACGCTCGAAGCGCTGCGCCGTATTCACGCCCCGCAAATCGTCGGCGTTCCGCCGGACAACGCCTGCCGCGGGCTGATGGTGATGCCGGACGGCGAGATCCGGCACTACGGGTTCCGGCTGGAAGGGGACCAGAAGGCCGCCGCATCACGGCCCGTCTACATCTCCAGCCACGACTGCGGCCTGAGTTGGCGCGAGGTGGCCGTCGAGGGGATGACGGCCGGGGCCATGGTCCGCAGTCCGTGGTCGGGCGATTTTCTGACGATCCTCTGCAAGCCCCAGCGCGCGCATCGCGAGGCGTGGCAAACGGCCCTCCAATCCTGCAAGGGCAGCGGTTTCTTCGTGTTTCGTTCGGACGCGGGGCCCGACGGCGTGCTGACGCAGGCCAAGATCAGCCCCCACATGGGATTCCTGGCGCGCCTGCCGCTGCCGTTGCGCCAGCGGCGCCGCTGGGTGCAGCCCATCCAGCATCGGGCCGACAGTCCCAATCAGCCCGGCGTCCTGTTGTCGGACGACGACGGTGTCACCTGGCGCGAGGTGCTGCTTCCCAGTCCGCCGGCGCATGCGATTCAGTGGCCGCATCAAGGGGTGCGCTGGCAGAACTACGGCTGCGAGCCGACGGTGGTCGAGCTTTCCAGCGGCCGGCTGTGGATGTTGATCCGCACCTCGCTGGACTGCCATTACGAGGCCTTTTCTGACGACGGCGGCGAGTCGTGGACCGTGCCCGCCCCCTCGCGCTTCTACGCCACGATCACCATGCCCTTGCTGTTTGGGATGAGCGACGGCCGGCTCTTGGCGGTGTGGAACAACTCCACGCCCCTGCCCGAGCTGGATCACGACGGCCAGGCCGGGTTGAGCCGATCCGAGCGCGAAGGATCTTCCGAGGACTTCTTCACCAACCGGGATGTGCTGCACGCCGCGATCTCGGCGGACGAAGGCCAGACCTGGCGCGGGTTCCGCGAATTGTACCTCAACGAGCGGCGTAACGACGCCGACTTCCGCGGCAGCGGCGGCAACGTGGTCTCGTTGGACAAGAGCATTCACCAGTCCCAGGCCGTGGAGCTGCCCGAGGGGAAGATCTTGCTGGCCTTCGGCCAACATCCGCTGTGCCGCCGGTTGATGATCTTCGATCCGGACTGGTTGCTGGAAAGCCGGCGGGAGGACGATTTTACGCGCGGCCTGGCCGGCTGGTCGGTGCAACAGTACCTGAAGAGCGTGCCGGGGAACTTCCGCGGCGTCAGTGGACACTGTGCGTACAATCGCCGTGCCGGGGCGTCGCTGGTTCCGCATCCCGACGGCCTGCCGCGCGAAGTGCTGCAGGTGGCGCGCCATCCCGACGCGCGGTTGGTCCATGAGGTGGAAGGCGCCGTGTGGAACTTCCCCTGCTGGCCACGCGGGAATCTCAAACTGCGTCTGCGCATGCCCCGGGGCTCCCAAGGGATGCAGATCTGCCTGGTCGACCGCTGGTTCAACCCGGTCGATCCGGTAGTGGCCCACTTCGCCCAGCACGTGCTGCGATTGGACTCTGCGGGACGCATCAACGCCGTGCCCTGTTTGCCGCCCGATACCTGGGCCGACGTGGAGATTGGCTGGGATCAGACCTCGGCCCGTTTTCGCGTTTCCGGCGACCCGTGGCACGCGCTTCCGTGCCGGTTTCCGACACGCAACGGGGTCAGCTACCTGCACTTGCAGAGTGCGGCCTCGGGC
>CALARR010000399.1 GCA_937889015.1 uncultured Planctomycetales bacterium
ACGTTTCGGCATGCCCACGACGAGCGTGGGCATGGCACCCGGCGTAGCATGGCATCCAGCGGTTCTGGGATAGGCTCTTGGAGCCGGCCGACAGGTGACTTTCCGATTTCTCTTGTACGCCTCTCGCTCCGCGAGAGGGAAGACATCTCGCGGAGCGAGAGGAGTACGGAGAGCCACTTTTCGGCCGGCCCTTAGCCCTGGATCTCTGGCAGGTCTCCTTTCTGGCCAGGGAATTGTGGAGATCGGCCCTGCGTGGCCCAGAACGCCGGCTTGGCCTGCGCGAGGCGGCGACCTATGATTACGGCAGATCGGGCCATTCTTGACGGATCACGTCTTCGGGCGGGCCGCCTGCTGAATCTGCATCGCCAGGGCGATGAGAAGCAAGCGCCAGCCACGGGAAAGCGAGCCCCTTCGCGTGAGGTCGGAACAAGAGAAGCAGCCGCCGGACCCAACGCCGATCGCTGAACCGCCAGGGTTCGTCGAGGAGGAAGGAGTTCCTCCGCGTGGCGAAGGACTTCCGACCGTGCGGCGTGCAGAGCCGTCCGACGCGCTTCCCGTCGTGGCCCACGATTCGCCCCCCTGGCTCGGCTCGCTGGTGCTGCATCTGGCAGTGCTGATTGTCCTGGCCCTGGTGATGACCGGCGCGCCGTCTGACCGCGGCCCGTTGTTGTGGACCATGCTGTCGGGCGAGACGCTGGACCCGGGCGGGTCGGCGGCCGTGGCCGACTTCAAGTCGGCGGCGGGCAGCGCGTCCTCGGCGGCCGAAGTGTTCACGCCCCAGTTCGATCTGGTGGGGGCGCGCACGGTCGATCCTTGGAATCTGCAGCCGAATCCGCTGGCCGGGCTCGAAGGCCTGGAAGACCTGAACCTGGCCGGCGGCGGAAGGACCGGCAGCGGCATGGGCACCGGCCAGGGATCGGGCCGGGGAGCTGGCCAGGCGAGTCTCTTCGGCATCCGCAGTGCGGGCCGGAAGTTCATCTACGTGGTGGATCGTTCGGCCAGCATGCGCGACCGCAATCTGCTGGATCTGGCCAAGAAGGAGGTCGCCGAGAGCTTGAACAAGCTCAGGCCGGACTGCAAGTTCCAGGTGATCTTCTACAACGAGGAGCCGCTGCTGTTCAATCCGCATCGCGGCCCGGACCGGTTCATCACCGCCACCAAGGGCAACATCTACCAGGTGCGACGGTTCTTGGACACGATCCATGCGTTTGATGGCACCAACCACCAGCAGGCCTTGCTGCGCGCGATCCGCATGCGTCCCGACGTGATCTTCTTGTGGACCGACGCCCAAGAGCCGGCGCTCGAGCCGCCGGAGTTGCAGCGGATCCACGCCGAGGCCAACGGGATCGTGATCAACGCGATCGAAGTCGGCTTTGGGCCCCAGGCCGACCCGGAGAACTTCCTGGTGCAACTGGCCCGGCAAAACCGCGGCCAGCACACCTATCTGGATATCGACAAGCTCATGCCGCGCTAGCGTGTGCCATGCGTTTTCAAGCTTCGGCATGCCCACGACGAGCGGGCGCGTGCCGAGCGTGGGCGTGGCATGGCCCCCAGCGTCTGAAAGGGGGCTGTCCGGACGGCTTGCCCTTCCATGGAGGGGTTGGTTGGTTGCCCGTCTTGTCGCGACCGGTCGGCTGCAAGGCTCGGCACGGGCTCGCGGTGGCCGATTCTGGGCGACATTGGCCGAAATGTGGGCATCGTCTACGGTACGGGTCCCCCCAGCGCGGCTTGGCCGCGGGCTGCTGGACAGCGTAAGATACCGCAGTCAGTCAGGTGGCCCCTGGCGGTTGGGGCCGGCCGGCAGCATAGAACCTATCCCAGAACCAGCATCGCCATGTCGAGCGGCCCTGCAGGACCGAACGGCCGACAGGTTTTGGGACCGGTTCTTAGTGGGTCCTGCATAGCGAATGAACCGAGGGCCGGGCACCGACCGGAGGTTGGTCGCGGGAGCCCGGTTTTCCCGGCCTTCCGTTGGTCGGCCGGGGCCATTAGCAATGCAGAGATCAATAGAACTCTGGGAGGCGAGGTCCGGTTGTGAGCGTCAACAAATCCTGCGAGGTCTGCCCCACGGAAGAGACGCTCGCGCCTGAGTCGTATCGGAATTGGGGTCGGGCCCTGGGACGGCGTCTGCGTGCGCAGGCCAAGTTCGTGGTGGGGGGCGAGCTGCGGCCCGACTCGCCGGCACGCCTGGAGGCGTTGACCGCCGGCCTGACCGACGTCGGCATGCAGGTGGTGGACGTGGGCTTGCTGCCGGCGCCGATGATCTTCTACGCGCATCGCCGCCTGCGCGCCGACGGCTGTGCGATGGTCACGGCCAACCACGATCCGGACGGCCAGGCGGGGCTGCGGTGGATGCTGGGCGACGAGCTGCCCGGGCCCGAGGATATCGCGCTTCTGCAGCGCGAGGCGGAAAAGCCGAGGCGTGCCGCGCGCAAGAAGGGGGCGCGGCGCTCGTTGGACATCACGTTTGACTACGTGGCCTGGTTGCAAGAGACGTGGGTCGATAGTCTGACGCTCCACCGCCGCATCGTGCTCGATCCGCGGCATGGCAGCCTGTCGGCCAAGGCGCGGCGTTACTTGCAGGCGGTGTTTCCGCACTGCTTGTTCTCGGCGATTCACGACACGCCGGAAGGCCAGCCGCGGGAGTTGTCGGCCGACGGCTCGCGGCCGGAGTCGCTCCGCGAGCTGTGCGACGCGGTTTATCATCAGAAGGCCGACCTGGGCATTGCCTTTGACAGCCGGGGCGAGCGGCTGGCGTTTGTGGACGAGGAGGGCATGCCGCTTTCCGCCGAGGAGGCCGTGTGTGTCTTTCTGGAGAGCCTGGGCTCCGAGGTGATCGACGCGCCTTTTGTGTACGACCATCACTTTTCGCGGCGCGTGCCGGAAATCGCCGGCACGCTCAAGGCCCGGCCCCTGGCGGAACGCAACCACCAGGCGCTGCTCCGCCGCCGGATGCGGGAAACCAAGGCCATCTTCGGCGCCCAGACCAGCGGGCGCTATTTCTTCCGGGCCTTGGAAGGGGGCGACGATGGGTTGTTTGCCGCCTGCTGGCTGATTGCCTGGCTGGGGCATCGCGGCGCGCCGCTATCGGAACTCCGCCGCCGCTGCCCGGCCGTCTTCATCACGCCCGAGTTGCGCGTGGCGCTGACCGCGCCCAAACACGCCGCGGCGTTGAAACGCGTGTCGCAGGCCTGGAGCGGGCATTCCCAGAGCAAACTGGACGGCGTGCGGATCGAATTCCCCGACGGCTGGGCCCTGACGCGGAGCTGTCCCGCGCAGCAGGAACTGGCGTTCCGGTTCGAGGCCGACAACTGGCCGTCTCTGCAGCAAGTGGTGTGGCGGTTCTGCGAGGTGCTCGACGATCTGGGCGACCAGGTATGGATGCGGTACACTGCATGGACGGGGTCGCAGGAATGACAACGCCATTGACCGATGTGTCGCCGATGTGACTCGGAAAGATGGCGCAGGGTTGCACGCGCCACGGCCGTGCGCCATGCGTTGGGGACGCGGCCCAATCGCACGACGTGACGGACGCCATGGGTTCGACGCCGACTTACCGCTTCATCTGTCCGCAGTGTTCCCACCAGGGGCAACTTCCCTGGCCGGGACCGAACGAGCGGCCGCGCTGTCCGGCCTGCGGGGCCGCCTTTCTGCCGCCGAATCGGCAGCGCGCGGGAAGCGACCAGATCGTGATTGAGGAAGAGGATGCGGAGCCGGTCGCGACCGGCTCAGGCGCCGAGAGCGCGGGCCAGAATCGGCCCGGCTCGTCCCGGCGGCGCGAAGCAGCGGAAGCGGTCCACCGCGGCGGGACGGCCAGCCTCGCGCCGGGCCGAGCGGCGCCGGCGGCTGAGGCGGCGGTCGAGCCCCAGCCGTGGCCCGTGCTCGGTCTGTTGCTGCCGGTGGCTGGGCGGTTTCTCTTGTCGCTGCCGGCCGCGGCGCGCTGGCTGGTGCTTTCCTTCACGCTGGTCCTGCCGTGCCTGTTGTTGCGGCGCAATTCGCCGCCGGTGGATTCGCTGGACGAGGACCACGTCACGGCCTGGATCGTGTTCCTGCTCTGTTCGGGGGCGGGGGTGGTCTGCAGCCTGGCGTGGCTGGTGGCGGCCAACAACGTGTGGCTGGCCGTGCTCCGCGATTCGGCCTCCGGCCTGGACGACGTCGAGAACTGGTCCGACAACTTCTGGCTCGACTCGATCGGCGAGGTGATCTATCTGGTCAACGCCCTGTTTCTGGCCGCCCTGCCGGGCTTCGCCATCACGCAGTTCACAGAGGCCAGCGGTGCCTGGCTGCCGGCCAGCGTGGTGGTGTTGTTTCCGCTGGTGCTGCTGTCGATGCTCGACGCCAGCTCGGCTTTCGTCCCGTTGACGCTCACGGTCGTGGTGAGCCTGTTGACCAGCGCGCGCGGCTGGTTGTTGTTCTTTGTCCAGTCGGCGCTGTTGATCTGGGGCGGCGCCTGGCTGGCGCGTGTGATCTGGAAGTACGGCGAACTGAGTTCGCTGGTGGCCGGCTGCTGCATTTTGGTGGCCGCGGGCATGCTCTACTTTCGTTTGTTGGGGCGGTTGGCCTGGTATGCGGGCGTGAGCAGCCCGCCGCAGCGGCCGTAGTTGCCGGCCGGCGCGAGTCCAGGGCAGGCGCTGCAGGCGCACGTTGCCTTCGCTGGCGCTGGGCTTGTGGCGGCTCGAACGACACTTTTGGGTGGTTCGGTGGTGGGGTCAGGCAAGTGCGGTTGACCGCTGAGCTGGGGAGGCTAGAATAGCGGTCTTGCACGACTCGGGGCGTAGCTCAGCCTGGCTTAGAGCGCTTGGTTCGGGACCAAGAGGTCGGAGGTTCGAATCCTCTCGCCCCGACTTTGTTGACTG
>CALARR010000400.1 GCA_937889015.1 uncultured Planctomycetales bacterium
AGGGGATGGCGCTGGTCGAGCCATTCGCAGAAGGCGGCGACCACTTCCGCGCGCGCACGCTGGAGGCAGACGATGCGGACCGAGGGCTCCAGGTCGACGATCTGCTCGACGTAGGGCAGATAGGCGGCGGCCGCGTCGCCCAGCAGGGCCCCATCGCGCTGGCTGCGCCAGCGTGCAAAACGTGCCTGGAGCATTCCACCTTCCGCATTCCGGCTTCCGTGTGCGTGGCCGGCGTCGGGCAAAGACCAGGTCAGCAGCGGCGGCTCACCGACCGATACTTGAACTTCGGCCTGCTGATTCAGCAACCGGGCCAAGGATCGGAAACCACAGAAACCGGTGCCGAGGATGAGGACAAGGGGTTGGGGCATTATGTCGGCTCTGCGGTCGAGCGATTCTGCACGGGGAACGACCTATTGCCCCTCAGATAAGCGATGCGACCCGTACGCGCATTCACGGTCAACTGCCGCTTGTGCTGGTCGATCCAAAGGGGCACCTGAAAAACGTGGCCTTGGGTTCTCTACGTGTGCTCCACGCAAGGATGCATTCTTTGAAGCCCCCACCTCCTTCACCGTATCTGTCGCGCCGTCCTACTGCTTCTGTCGTTTGTCGGTGCTCCTAAGCAACTCCTCCTGTCTCTTCAGATGACGTTTCTCAACTTCGATGCGCCCTTCCGGCGACAGCTTCACCATGAGTGCCGCCGACAAGCCCTGCTGTCCATGTTCCCGCAACATCCGATCGACCACGGTAGCTACTCCCCAGCTCTTGAAGCTGTTGCGGTAACTGCTCTCTTTGGACTCCAGAGCGAAGCCCCCGTGGGTGATCCCCAGCATGAACTGGCGACTGGGCGTCGTAACCTGGAGCTCGCCCAAGCACTGGGAGGCGTCTGTGAGAACATGGTCGAAGTCCGGTGTTTCCGGGCAGGCAGCCCGGTAGGGTAGATCGAGGAAGAACGACATCCCGGCGAGCAATACTGGGTCGGTCGTCTCAATTTCGCACGGTTCGCGCGGCTCTACGACAAGCAGCCCGCCCTTCCCCCTCGGCTTCTTCTCATACATGATTAGTTTGAGTTTCGTGACGTTTGGAGGCGTGCGGTCCTTGTCCATGAGCAGCGACCAGTCGGCCGGCGTAATCTGTCTGAACTCGTCGTCCTCGCGGACGATGCCTTCTGAAGGAGGCGCGGACTGCGCGGTGCAGGACATCTGCATTATCATGAGGACCAACAACGAGAGAGGTGTCACCGAAGTTCGGCTTGCAAGACCGGCTGTCGCACTAGAGAGTATCGTGGTGAAAGGCATTCTCACGACCCTTCTGGGTAAGAGATCCAGTGGTCCCCTACAGTCGAACCGAGGATTTCCTTCAGCGAATGCATGAAGTAGCCCTTGTGGATGTTCGGGACGTCGCGCGGTTGCTCACTAAGGTCGTCGGACCAGTAGGCTCTAATCACAGAAGGGTCCGGTCTCCCGACCAAGAAGACGTTGGTTCCGTATGCTTTCGCCCCGGGACGGAGCACCTGATCGGCGAAATCTTTCGCCAGACCGCCCGGACCATTGATGACGATGTCACCCGGGCCAATGATGAGTTTATCACTCTCCCGCGTGATGTTCACGCCGGTCAAGCACCCAGCAATCCACACCTGCGCCGTGCGGGTGAACCAGGATCGTGGCGGGCCGTGGCGGTCCTTTGCTTCCTCAAAGACATTTCGACTGTTGTCCAACCCGCCAAATAGGCTGAACAGGTCGTCGACCCCAAACGCCGCAGTGCCCAACAACTCACCGACGCTATGATTGCCCGTCCAATGGGCAGCTATCACCAACTCGCCAATCGGCGTAGCCCCACGGTTCGACTCCCTGGCTATGAGTTGCGCAGCCTTCCCAGGGTCGTTGGAGGACCATGACGTGAAGATCCACCCTCCTGCCGCCTGGTTCATCGCCCTGCGCATGACCGACGTGAAGTAGTCCTGCGTCCCTTGGTTCCTCACTGCCAAGAGGAGTTTTCGATCGGCGGCCAATAACGGGGTGCCGGGAACTCCAATGAGCAAGTTGCGCACGTCAGCTCGTGCGCCCGCCTTGGCGATGGGAGCGCCGCTGTCCCTGTAGGTGCTCCAATAGTCCCACGTGCCTTTGGGCTGTTGGATAGTCTTGGTGCCATTTGGCTTCGTCACCCAGGTGTGCTTGTCGACAACAGTCTGGACGGGCCAAATGGAAACCCAGTCCTGGTAGAACAGATTGGGATCCTCACCCTTAACGGGGTACAATCTGTGGATCAAGATCGCAAGCTCTTGAAGCGTGTCTCCATCTTCAGTGGCTGTCCAGGTAGAAATACCATCGCGCACCCACACGAGCCCAGTTGGGTCCGTGCCGTTTGGCGACGAGTTTCCAACGTAGCGCTTGGTATTCGTGTCACCGGCGGTGAACTCCGTCGGGTCTTCGCTCAACCAGACCGCAGTTGCGGGATCATAGATCCGCTCGCGGTTGTTCTGTAGATCCGAGGCCGCGCTAGTCGGCCGGCCCGTGAAGCCGAAGAGGCAGTCTACGGCCGCATTGGTCTCGCTGGTGAGTTGGCCGAAGCTGTCGTAGACGCGGTGGTTGGCTACGCTCGTCTCACCGGTTTGGGTGTCGAGGATGGCCAGATCTCTCACTGTGCCCAGATGGTCCGTCAGCGGCCAGACGACGTTGCCCGGCGTCTGCGCGTCCGCCACTTGTTCGTCGCAGAGGAGTTGATCCACGGCCTGGCCCCAGAGGTAGCGGTGGGTGAGCTGTAGGGCCGGGCTCTCGTTCTCGCCGCCCTCACCCTGGCCCTCTCCCGCAAGCGGGAGAGGGGAGGACGATTCAAATTGCAGCACGATTTGCTGGCCATCGTACACGAAACGCGTGGCGTGATCCACGTCTCCGTCCCCGTCCGCGTCGACCGTCTCGCCGATCCAGCGGTTCAGCACGTCGTAGATCAGATCCACCACCTGGGTGGCCGCCCCGCCGAACGTGTCGCGATCCGTCACCTCGACCAGCCGGTTGCGCTGGTCCCACGTGTATTGCGTGATCTGGCTCTGCTCGTCCGCATCGACCTGGCCGTCTGAATCGAGGTCGGTCCAGACGTAGCGCAGCGCCCGGTTGCCCTCGGCATCTCACGGATTCTGCCCGAGCCTCCGAAGGAGCGACTCCACCTCTTCACGGTCGTGTGCGACGAGGTGCACGGACAGGTCATTCGCACTATGACCGCATTCTTCGAGGCACGCACCCAGTACATCGGCCCAAATTGCCCGCTCCGCTTCGGTGATCGGAAAAGAAATTGCATCATCGGGCGCCCCGACGTAGCCAAGCAGGCGATCGCGAGTCTCGATCAACCTGTCCTCAAGTCGATTGAGTACCAAAGTCTCCGATTCAGTCAACTGGCGTTTCTCGACGCGGTGAAAGGGGACGCCAGTATACATCAATCCGGCGCCGAGAAGAATGGCGGTTTCCCTGCGGGTCAAGGTGTCGATCATGTTACCTTCCTCCCGGATTATCCTTGATGAACTTGAGGTAGTAATCAATTGCTGAAATCGGAGACGGTTTCAAGATGGTACCGCCGCCTTTACCGTCATAGATCAAGACTGTGTCGCCCTTAATATAAATGGCCCTCCCTGTCGGGGCGAAGTAGCGCTTCTGGCAATTTTCACGCACGTTCTCGATCAACCGTTTTATCTCCTGACACGGCAGCCCGTTCCAGTGTTTTTGCGCGTGCAATGCGACCGCATCATCAAGAGAACTGAAAGCTGCCTTCAGTTCGTTGACAGCAAGTTGCATCGCCGCCTTCTGTTCACCACCAATGAGTCTCTTGCCGGCCTTCTCAAACACCCATTGACCAGCTTCGCTGAAGATCCTGAGGCCTTGTGCAGCCAGTTTCTGCGCGACGACGCTTTCGATGAGTCCGACGGCGACCGCATCTTCGGGCCCCGGAAGCAGGAAAAGCACCACTGCTCCCGCAATGTAAACCCCCTTCTCCACGTGTTCAGCGCCATTGCCCACCTTGCCGTATTGACCGCGCGCTTTGGTCGAGCCAAGTCCTCCTGGATCGGGAACACCAGGTACAATGTCCTCTTCAAACCAGAGCGGCCCCCACAGCGGGCCAGATGACGGCTTTGCCTTCCAGAAGAACCAATTCCAATCCCAATACTCCCATTGGTAGTACGTTCCGGATTTGCCGTCTTTCGTTCCTCGCCAAGAATGCAACTCACGACCAAGGCCGCTGGGATCGGTGGCGTCCACCGGGCTATTGAGGACTAGGCGATAGAGATTGGCATCCTTGCCTCTGAAACCGCTTGGATCTCGGTTAATCCACGACCTGGCCTCCGCATCATACCACCGGTTCACGTTGTTCTGGAGGCCCGTGTTCTGATCCAGCGGCCGTCCCGTGAAGCCGAAGAGGCAATCCACCGCCGCGTTGGTCTGTGACACCAGCTTGCCAAAACTATCGTACACCCGATGGTTGGCTACGCTCGTCTCACCGGTTTGGGTGTCGAGGATGGCCAGGTCTCTCACTGTGCCCAGATGGTCCGTCAGCGGCCAGACGACGTTGCCCGGCGTCTGCGGGTCCGCCACTTGTTCGTCGCAGAGGAGTTGATCGACCGCTGCTCCCCACAAGTAACGATGGCTGAGGTCGGCACCAGTCACATCGCCCGGCCCCTCCTTGTCGAACTGCAAGGCGATCTGGTGGCCATCATAAACAAAGGCCGTTTGATGGTCCACCACGCCATCGCCGTTGGAATCCAGTTGTTCTCCAATCCAGCGGTTCTGGACATCGTAGGAGTAGCCGACGATCTGTACGGCATCACCGCCGAAGGTCGCGTAGTCCGTGACCTTCACCAAACGGTTCCTGT
>CALARR010000401.1 GCA_937889015.1 uncultured Planctomycetales bacterium
AGGCACAGAGGCACAGAGGGAAGGCTATGGATCCGCTTTGGCGGCTGCGCGACGTTTGCCTTTGCCCTTGCCTTTGGCCTTTTCTGGTGGCGGTTCGGAGGCGGCCTTCTGCATCTGCTCGGGCGTCTTGCGTTGCGGCATGGGGGCCCCAACCGTCTGACGCCAGGCCACGAGCTTGGCGTGGAGTTGCTTGACCAGTTCAGGCTTGTCAGCCGCCAGGTTCTGCTTTTCGCCGATGTCGTTGTTGAGATCGTAGAGTTCCAGTCGATTGTCTTCGAAGAATTCCAGAAGCTTGTACTGACCGGCGCGGATCGCCCCGGCCGGCGTGGTGCGCCAACTGTCCTTGCCAGATCCCAGGTAACCGGGGAAATGCCAATAAATGCCGTCTCGGGCGAGCTGGGCTTTGCCGCCGCTGGTCAGGCAAGCGACGTAGCTGACGCCGTCGAGCGGATAGTCGGGCGCGGGGCGTGCGCCGGCCAGTTCCAGCAGTGTGGGATAGAGGTCGACGCTGTTGATGGGTTCGTCACAGATGGTGTCGGGGGCAACGTGGCCGGGCCAGCGGAAGATGTAAGGCACGCGGATGCCGCCTTCGTAGAGCATGCCTTTGCCGCCGCGCAAGGGGGCGTTGTCCGTGATATCGCCAGCGTTGGCGACGCCTGCTGCGGCATAACCGCCTACGCCGCCGTTGTCGCTACTGAAGATCACCAGCGTCTTGTCGGTCAGTTTCAGGGCGTCGAGTTTGGCGAGCACGCGGCCGACGCTTTCGTCAACGCTGCTGATCATGCCGGCGTAGACGGGGCTCTTGTGTCCGCCGACGGGCAACTTGTCCTCGAATCGCGCGGCCAATGCCGGCTTGGAGTGGTGCGGTGAATGGACGGCGAAATGATGCAGGCAGAGGAAGAAGGGCTCCTGGCGATGCTTGTGAATAAACTCCACGGCGCGATCGGTGAGCCAGTCGGCGAGGTACACATTGGGATCGATTTCCATCTTGGGCTGGGTGGCGAACTTGAAGTGCGCACCCATGCTGGTGATCGCCTCGTCGTAGCCCTGGTGGCTGGGGTGATACTCGTCATTGCCCAGGTGCCACTTGCCAAAGAGAGCCGTGGTGTATCCGGCTTTCTTCAGGGCCTCGGCGAGAGTGATTTTTTCCAAGGGGAGCGACTGCACGTTGGGCACCGGTACCAGCGGTCGGCGCGATGTGTCAAAGCGATTGGTGTGGCCCACCGTGTAGACGCCGGTGCGCGGGCCATACTGACCGCTGGCCAGCGTGGCGCGCGTGGGTTGGCAATTCGGCCCACAGGTGTAGCCGCTGCTGAACCGCATGCCCTCGGCGGCCATGCGATCGATTTGCGGGGTTTCGTAGAACTGGCTGCCATAGCAGCCCAGGTCGGTCCAGCCGAGATCGTCGGCGAGGATGAAGATGATGTTCGGCCGGCGCTGTGCGTCGGCAGCGAGTCCTTCCGTGCCGGCGATCGCCACGAGAAATGCGGAGCAGAGGGGGAGGATGACGGCAAGCAATGGGGGCCGTTGTGGGCCTCGGCAAGGGCCACGACTTCGAGCAAATGCGGCGTTCATGGGCGAGCCTCCCTGGCGCGGGGGTGGAGGGGTAAATTCGCACTGACGCGGAGCAAACAGAAACCGAGTGGCCCCAGTATCGGACACCCAGGGCGGCGCGTCAACCTTTTCCGGCTTTCAACTCGCCCGGTCGCGTGGCCTGTGGGGTGAGATTTGGTGGGGCCGTGGTTACAGGAAACGCCGCGAGGGCCGAAGGGCCTCAGAGCAGTTCCCAGTGGCCACTGAACACCGCGTACAGGCCCAGGCAGAGGTTGGTCAGGCCATGGGCGAGCACGCAATCCCAGATGCTACGCGTGCGCGTCATGAGCCAGGTGACCAGCGAGAACCACACTGCGGCCGCGAAGAGTTCCTGCGGATGCATGAACATGGGCAAGAGCGTGCCGGCGATGGCCGAGGCCCGCGTGATCTGGCCGATCGGCACTCGCCACCATTGTTCGTCCACGATCAGGCGCAGCACGTAGCCGCGCAGGAAGAGTTCCTCCGCTGCGGCAATCACCACGACCAAGCCGAAGAAGCGGATTGCCAGAAAGGCCCAGGCCGCGGTCGGGCAGCCAATCTCCTGGAAGGGATTGAAGGCGCTGCGCGTGCCGACGTCGAGCCACCCCAGGCCCACGGCCGACGCAAGCTTGTGTTCCAACCGCAGTCGGGCGAGCGCGATCCAAGCGGCTGCCCCGACTAATCCCACCATCACGGCCAGCGGCGTGAGACGCGCCTTCAGTCCGCGGTAGGCGGGGCAGAAGAGCACTAGTACCGCCAGCGTGAGGATGATCTTGGACGTATACACCCAGGGATAGTAGGCGTAGCCGATCGCCAGGCCGAGCGATTGGCCGCCGGGTGTGTCGGCGGTCGGTTCCAACGCTCCGACCAGCAGGAAGATGGCCAGCGGCAATACAAATGCCAGCCAGGAGTCTTCCTGGAACCATCGTGCGGCCTGGCGTTGGCAAGTGCCTGGCATATGTCGCCTGCTCACTCAGCGGTGGTGGTGTGCTGAAACACAACCTGCGGGATGCGTGCTTGGGTGATGATATGCTGAAGCATAACCTACGGTTGGGGGTTTGCCCTACCAACCTTTCCTATCTTCCGAAGATTCGCGTCGGGATCGCCATTTTCTGTCAAAGGGGCAAGAAATGTAAGCCTGCGGCCCGCTCCGTCCGATCTTTCAGATCGTTCGATCCTCGGTGATTAGGGCCGATTCGGACCCTGGAGCTGTGGGGCCCCCCTCTGCCGCTCCTGAACCGGGTCCGGGAGTCGTCCTAGGGACATCCTCTTTCGGGATGCGATGGGTGAGACGCATGCGTAAGCGAAACTGCACGGTGTTCAGCGAATTGGAGAACATCCCCAGCAGCGCGATTCTGATTCCGGAATGCGCGGAGGACGACGCGATCCTGCTGGCACTGCTGGCAAAGCGGGGCGTGGTGCCAGGCCAGAAGACGCTGTTGCCGGGCACGCCCAAGGCGGTGGGCACGCTGTGCTTCCCGCAATCCACGCCGTGGGACAGCCTGGGCCGGCTGTCTTGTCAGGTCGTGCTGGAAGACGGCAAGAGCATGGGTCTGACCTTCTGGGTCGTGGTCTGGGAAGGGGAGAACGGTCACAACGTTTGGTGGAGTTGGGACAATGCCCAGCACCAGAGTCCGCAGGCCGGGTTCTGGGACAACGGTCGGCTGACCTACAGCGACGTGCCGCTGTCGGCTTTTGAGTGGCCCGAGGACGCTCGCGTCCCGGATCGCAATCGCCGCGCCGCGTGACGCGGCGATTGCTCTGTCGCGCCAGGGGATCGCGCTGCACCGAAAGCACGAAGCCTGTCCTCTGCGTGTTTTCGGTTGCCGGTATCCCTTTGTCTCCAGGCAGGCAATCCCACGACCAACGGAAGCGGTCTGGTGGTATCGATCCGCATGGGACCAACCGAGCGGCCATTTGTTGTGCCGCCCGGCTGGGTCGCGCTGGATGGTGGCCCGGCCGCCTTTACAGCACAGCCTTCTTCTTGTAGGACTGATAGGCCTTTTCGGCCACGTCGGCGATGTAGATCGCGTTGCGGCCGTCGTTCAGTTCCGGCGCGGTGCCTTGCAGGACGCAGTTGGCGAAGTACTCGCACTCGGCCGTGTAGGGATTGATCTTCGGGAAGGTCACGTTCTGGAACTTGCGGACCACGTCCTTATTCTGGGCCGCGTCGTAGCCGGCCTCACCGGCCAGGAAGTAGCCTTCCAGCTTTCCGCCCACGCTCTGTCCGATCGTGCCTTCGGCCAGGATCGCGCCCTGCGAGCCGTAGATCTCCAACCGCGTGCGGCTGGCCGCGTCGGGAATGCAATAGAAGCAGTCGACCGTGCCCTGGGCCCCCGACTTGAACTCCAGCAGGGTGGTCGAGGCGTCGTCGCTACGATAGTCCTGCACCAGCGTGTTGACCATGGCTACGACCTTCTTCACCGGGCCGGCGAAGTGGCTCAGCAGGTCGTAGAGATGCGTGGCCATATCGATCAAGGCCCCGCCTCCGCCCAACTTCGGGTCCTGACGCCAGGCGCCGGGCATCTTGGGATACCAGCAGGAAAGCTGGGCGCGCATGTAGGCGATCTTGCCCAGCCGGCCTTCGTCCACGAACTGTTTGATGGCGCGATGCGCCCCGTGAAATTTCATCATGTAGCCTTCCTGGAGGAAGACCTTGTTCTTCTTGCAGATTTCCACGGCCTCGCGCGTCTGCTTGACGTTCATGGCCAGCGGCTTCTCGCAGAGGATGTGCTTGCCGGCCTCGGCCGCCATGCGGATTTGCTTGAGATGGCAGTTTACGGGCGAGGCGATGTACACGGCCTGGATCGCCGGATCGGCCAGCAGGTCCTTTTCGCTGGTGTAGGGCTGGGCCTTGAACTCGGCCGCGATGGCCTCGATGCCCACGGGATCCATGACGGCCAGCAACCGGCAATTCTTGGCCTTGAGCATGCCGGGGATGGTCTTGCGGCGCGCGATTCCGCCCGCTCCGATGACGCCCATGTTGAGTTTCGTCGCCATATCGTGTTCTCCTTGTGGCTCTCAGTTTACACGCGAATGAAGGTCTTGTTGCGGTACATGTAGCAAAGCAGAATCCACATCACCAAGAAGGCTCCCGTCCAGACGATGCCTTCGTAGCAACTGGCGTAATAGCCCTCGTACCAGGAGTTGAAGTACGGCTTCAACCCGCCCAGAAATCGTTCGGCCACGGCCCTGTAGGCCCCGCTGCACAGGCTCCAGCTCATGTAGACGAAGATCGAGTTGGCCCCGATGACCACGAAGGGGAAGGCCCAGCGGCGCAGCTTCCACACGTCGATCACCAGGTAGAAGCCGGCCAGGAGCAGGAAGCTCCAACCGCCGGCCCAGAGCACGTAGGTGCTGGTCCAGCGGCGCTTGATTACCGGGAAATAGGGGCTCCAGTACCAAGCGCCGACCAGGCACACGATGCCCAGCAGCACAAGCCCCAGGAACTTCAGCGTGCTGCCCCGCGCGCTGCGCAGCAATTGGCCGGCCAGCGCGCCGAGCATGGCCGTTGAGCCGTGCGTCATGATTCCCAGGATCCAACCGCCGCGCCATTTCCCCTGCCAATCGCCGAGAATCTGCTCGTTCAGCCAGTCGCTGAAGAGCTTGCCGGGCTCATAGATGCCTGGCCCGTGCTCCGGCACGGGCATGAAGGTCTGCAGGGCCCAATAGCCGGCCAGCAATCCGGCCGTGGCCAGCACTTGCAGCGGCAGGTTGAGGTGCAGGTAGAGGATGCTGGCCACGAGATAGCCCAGGGCCAGCATCTGCAGCACGCTGTAGGAGATCTGGAAATCCTTGGGATTGAATGAGAGCAGGTTGCCGTTGATCATCATTCCGAAGAAGATCAGGATCGCCACGCGCAGCAGCAGGTGAGCGTAGATCCGCAGCTTGCTGTCGCCGCGCACCAGGCGTTTGCCGAGCGAATAGGGAATGGCCACGCCGATCATGAACAGAAATAGCGGAAAGATCAGGTCGTAGAACCGAAAACCCTCCCACTCGACGTGCTGCAACTGTTCCTGGAACCTTTTAACCCACTCGTTTTCGCTGCCCTTGGTGAAGGCCCGGAAGATCGTGGCTCCGCCGGCGATCCAGAACATGTCGAACCCGCGCAGGGCATCCAGGGAGACGAGGCGCGGCACGGGCGCGGTGGGCACGGCGGCAGCGGAGTCAGGAGCGGTAGGTGGGACCGCGGCGGGGGAGACGGGAACCGCTGCAGCAGCAGTGGCGGGTTTGCGCACAGGCAGTTCGGGCGGCATGATGGGGTCCTTGTTTCACGGCGGGCAGGCCCGCGTGTTTCGAGACAACTCCGCTACGCGAACAATTTCTGCAACTGCGCCACGGCCGCAGCGGCGAGCTTCTCGCCCGCCCCCGGCTGGTAGAACGTGCTGCCGGTGATCACTTCATAGCCGCCTTGGGCGAAGGATTCGCGCGTGGGAATGTAGCCAATTGCGTCGTTGGACAGTTCGGCCACGAGCGTGGCGGCGGCCGGCGAGGCGTTCTTGATGGCCAGGCCCAACTCGCAGAAGATCTCGCCCGGCAAGCCGACCAGGGCCGCCTCACCCAAGCGCAGGGCCATCACTTCGACGTGGTCCGGTTCGTGCTGCCGGGCATACATGTCCAATCGTACTTCGGCGAAGTGGGCCTCGGGCAGGCCGTCGACCTGGCCTTGCAGCGGCTGGCGGCGAGCCTCCTCCAAGACGGCTTCGCAATGTTGGCGCTCTGGCTCCGCGATCGGGATGCGTTCCAGGGGCACCAAGTCACGGCCCACCGCCACGCGATCGCCAGCGATGGGCTGCGCGGTGCGAATCGCTTCGGCCGCCGCGACGGCCAGCATGTAGCCCACGCGCTGGGTCATGCCATAACCGCGACCCTGTTGCGGATCGCGGTAGTCTACGTGGTTGATGTTGCCGCAGCAGCCGTTGACGAAGAGGCTGGTGAAACCGGGCCCCTGGATACGCTCCAGGGCCACGGCCAACTGGCCGGGGTAGTCGGCCGAGTAGAGCCAGTTGTCGCCGGCCAGGATCGCCGGGTGCAGGCCGTAGTTGACGATCGCGGCCGACGGCTTGCCGGGCCGATCGACCACCAGGCAAGTCATCTGCGGATCGGTTGGGCCCCAGGCGCTGGCCACTTCGTCCGGGACAAAGCCCGGCACGAGGGCCTCCCAGTTCATTTGTGTGCTGCCGTCGCGGCGATGCAGACGCCGGTTGAAGACCAGCCGCGGTTCGTCGACTCGGCCGACGCGTAACTGGGCTTGCGAGAGGTCTCGCTCGGCGAGGACCACAGCGCTGGCGGCCTTGCTCAAGAAGGCCTCGACGTCGGCCGCGAAGGGCGCGAAGTCCAAACCCAAGAGGAACTTGGGGCAGGGGGCCGGGGCGCTGTGCGTATGCGTGGCGCAGACCAGCATGCCCTCCGGCGGGACCGACGACTGCTCGGCTACCACGCGCCGCAGGAGAGCCACGTTCCGCCGGTCGAGCATGCACACGTCCAGGGCCAGAACCGCCGCCTTCTGGCCCGCGGCATCCGCGAAGACCATCGCTTTGGCGTGCAAGGGATCGTGCACGCCGCGAGCCAGATAGTCGTCGCGGAAGTTGCCCATCAGGGGCAGGCCAGTCCGCGGTGTGAAATCGACGCAGGCAGTGCCGACTTGCATGAGACAAGGCCTTGGGAAAACCAGGATCAGGAGAACCGGGGCGCGTTGGGTGTCAGAAAAGGAATGTCGTTTTGCTCGGACCGTTGCTCCGGACAACTGGACTCCCGATGGTTGGCCTCACAGCATTGCTCACTTGAGACGCAATGAGGGCCCCCCGGGTGTCGGCAATCAGCTTACCGCAGGGGCCTTGGCCGCGGCAAGAAAAAAGGTCAGGGACCAGGGAACAAGGAGCGTGGGGCCGGGAACCACAGTTAATCCCCCGCCAACTTCGTTCCCGTCCTTAAGCCCCTTGTCCCTGTTCCCTGACCTTATGTTGCGTTGACGGTCCGCAATTCCTGCGAACGCAGGCCGTTGGAACTGCTTACTTGCTGTACGTTTTGATCACCTTCACCAACCCGGCCGCGATCTGCTGCATGTCCTCTTCGCTGAAGGTCGGATAGGCGAAGCAGGTGAAGGTGTGTTTCTCGTGCCAGCGGGCGTTGGGCACGTCGACCTGGCTGTAATCCACGCTGGCCGGGTCGGCATATTCCTTGGAGGTGAAGGGGAACCCGGAGTCGCCGAAACCGTGCCGGTCGGTGAAGGCCCGCTCGGTGTGGCACTGCGGCCAGAATACCTTCCAGCAGGGGCAGCCCTCGGCGCCGGCCGCCTTGACGAATTGCTGGATGTCGCAGGCCATGTTCTCGATGTCCAGCGAGAAGGCGCACACGAACCAACCGTTCTGCCGCTCGGGCGTGTCGATCGGCATGTACTTGACTTGCGGCAACTGCCCCAAGGCGTCCATCAGGATGTGCGCGTTGCGCTTGCGCGCGGGCATGTTCCAGTTGTCCATCCGTTCCAATTCGGCCAGGCCGATGGCCGACTGCATCTCGGTCATGCGGTAGTTCCAGCCCACGCGGTTGTGGATGTAGGGCAGTTTCTGCTCGAGGGCCATGAGGTTGAGCCGCTCTTTAACGTCGTAGCCGTGGTCGCGGAAGCTGCGCGCCTCCCAGGCCAACTCTTCGTTGTCGGTGGTGACCATGCCCCCTTCGCCGCCGGTGGTGAAGGTCTTGTTCTGGCAGAAGCTGCAGGCCGCCACGTCGCTAAGCGTGCCCGTCTTCTTGCCCTTGTACACGCCACCGAAGGCTTCGGCGTTGTCTTCGATCACGAATAGTCTGTGCTTCTTGGCAAAGGCGTTCACCTTGTCCATGTCGCACACGTTGCCGTAGAGATGCACGGGGATGATGGCCTTGGTGCGCTTGGTGACCAGTTTCTCGGCGGACTCCAGGCTGATACAGTGATCGTCAATATTCACGTCGGCGAACCGCGGCACGGCGCCGGCCTGGACCACCGAGAAGCTGGTGGCGATGAACGTGTAGCTGGGCACGATGACTTCGTCGCCCGGGCCCACCCCCAGAGCGGCCAGGCCGACGTGCAGGGCGGCCGTGCCGGTGGCCACGCTGATCGCGAACTTGCTGCCCTGCCACTGGGCGAACTTCTTCTCGAACTCCATGCCGCGCGGACCGGTCCAGTAGTTGACCTTCCCGGAGCGCAGAACGTCGGTCACGCCCTGGATGGCCTTCTCGTCAAACTTCGGCCAGCCAACCAGTTTATTGGTTACGGCCTTGGGGCCGCCGTCGATCGCCAGTTTTTGCGTGCCAACTGCCATGGGGACAATCCTTCTTTTCACGACCAGAGAAGAGAGATGTTCAGCCCGGGTTTCCAGGGGCGGAAGCCGGGGCGGTTGTTTCATCTCTTGTATTAGGCCCTGGGAAGGCCGGGGCCGCTCCACATTTCTTGCCGATTTCTGATACTTTTCTGACCACGCCCAGGCCCCTTCGCAAGCGGGGAACCTCGCCCAGCGTGGGCCAGGATAGAGTTGGGCAGCCAGTGAACTCAGGACGAGGAAACGGAGGGAACTGTTTCGTCTGCCGTCTCGGGGCGGAATCTGGCGTCAGTGAAGCCGTCGCCGAATGGTTCGGACAGCCTGGAGCTGGTACAATTGAGGAGTCTGATATCGGCCGACTTTCAACGGGAGTGTCCGTCATGCCCACGGTCACCATGGATCTGCCAGAGGATGTCTTTTCCGCCCTGCGGCGGTCTCCCGAGGAATTCGCGCGCGAAATGCGATTGGCGGCCGCGATGCTTTGGTATAGCCGCGGCATGATGTCCCAGGAGAAGGCAGCCACTGTCGCCGGTCTGAATCGGGCCGAGTTCCTGAAGGCTTTGGCGCATAACAGAATCGACGTCTTCGTGGTTGACTTCGACGACCTCCATCGGGAGGTTGATGGTGCCTGAACCTGCCGTGCTGAATGCCTCGCCTGTCATTTTTCTCGCGGGTGCGGGGTTGATGGAATTGGCGCAATTGGCAGGTACACCGGTTCAGATTCCCCGGATTGTGGTCGAGGAAATCGAGAAGTTCGGCCCAATGGACCCTGCGGCTTTGGCGATCAAGCAAACGAATTGGCTTGAAGTGGTCGAGTCTGGCCCGGCGCCTGCCATCATTGAGCGTTGGGACTTGGGGGTGGGGGAGACGTCTGTGCTGGCTTGGGCCTATGCTCACCCTGGAACAACAGCGGTTCTCGACGATCTGGCGGCACGGCGCTGCGCCCAGTCACTGCAAGTCCCTGTCCGAGGCACGTTGGGTCTGGTTCTGACTGCCAAGCGACGGCGTGTGATCGCACAGGCGAGGCCCGTGATCGAGCAATTGCGCGCAGCGGGGATGTACTTGTCGGATTCCGTGATGAACCACGCTCTGAAGACGGTTGGAGAATGAGGGGGCGTTTGATTCGCGCCGGCCTTTGTCGCCTCGCCATTGACGAAGGACGTTCGTCTTTTCGCCATTTGCTCTAGGCGCCCACTAGTCGACGGCGGAAGGAACGGGGCGAGGTCTTCTTCAAGCGTGCGAACTGCCGGTTGAAATTCGACAGGTTCTGGTAGCCGCAGCTCAAGGCGATCTCCGTGACGCTCAGCTCCGTCTCGGCCAGCAACCGGCAGGCCCGGCCGACACGCAAGGCGTTCACAAACGCGGGGAACGTCTTGCCCATGTGCGCGCGGAAGAAACGGCTGAAAGCCCCGTCGCTCATGTGTACCAGGCGCGCCACTTCGCGGAGGCTGATCGGGCGCTGATACTGCTCGTTGATGAACTGCCACACGCGGTTGACGCGCTCTTCATCGTGCGGACTGAGCACGCGCGCGAAGCCCGGGCTGGCGATGGGCCGCGCGCTGCGCGCGCGCGCCAGAAGGTCGAGGATCGCCAGGAAGGCGTTGATCCGCTGCACGCCGCGCTGTTGGAGCATCTTCTGCATCAGTCCGGCTGCCTTGTCGCGCGTTCGACCGGTGAACTGCAGCCCGAGTGAGGCGCGCCGCAACAGGCCGCGCACGCCCGCCAGGGCGGGCATTTGCAGGAGCCCCGACCAGTTCTGCTCCTCGAATTGAATGAGGATGCAGTGTGGGGGCGCACTGGGACCGGAGATTGGGTCTTCATGCTGGTAGACATGCGGCAGGTTGGCCCCCACCAGCACCAGATCGCCGGGCAGCAATGAGGTCACGTTATCGCCCACGATGCGATAGCCGCGGCTCTGCACGGCCAGGATCAGTTCGCACTCGCTGTGGAAATGCCAGGGACAATTGCAGTCGTCCCCGCGGATTTCCTTCAGGGCAAACCCCTCTTCCGGGAATTGGGTGAGTTTTTCGTAGGTGGCTTTCATGGGCCTGTCGGGAGGACGAAAAACGCGTCGGCCAATGCTTCTGTTGTACCGTGCCGGCAACCCTTAAGTCTATAAGCTTCAGGCAAATAGGTGGCCTGGGCCGCTTTTCGGGCGGTTGACAAACGACGACAATAGGGATAAGTCAATCTTCCCGGTGAGAGTCGATCCCTAATGGAGCGGAGATCCTCAGTATGCGTCTATTCTTGGCGATTCGCGTCTTCTTCCTGGTGTTGTTGCGTGGCGAGACGGCGCGCCGCGTGTCGGCGGCCCTGTTGTCGGCGCCCATGCCCGCCCCGAGCGGTCCGGCTCCAGCACCGCAGCCGGTGGTCAAGCCCGCCGCCAAGCCGGCCGCGCCGGTCCGCAGCGAGGCCCTGAACCTGCTGGCCGCCATGCAGCGCGAGGCGCGCTTTGTGGACTTCATCCAGGAACCCTTGACCGCCTATAGCGACGCCCAGGTGGGGGCTGCGGCGCGCCAGGTGCATCGCGACTGCGGCCAACTGCTGGATCGGCTCTTCGGCCTGCAAGCCGTCGTGGACAAGGAGGAGGGGGCCGAGGTGGAAGTGCCCGCCGGCTTCGACGCCGGGCAGTTCCGCGTCACCGGAAACGTGACCGGCCAGGCCCCCTATCGCGGGCGCCTGGTGCACCACGGCTGGCAAGCCAGCCAGTGCCAATTGCCCGCCTGGTCCGGCAGCCCCGAAGCCTCGCGCATCATCGCCCCGGCCGAGGTGGAACTGAAGTAGGCTTGGATCATGGAATACTGAACCACGGCCGTATCCCGCCGATCATCATTCCCACATTCGACATCCGGAGTTCAATTTTCAACAATGCTTCAATACGTCATCGGCATCGACCTGGGTACCACCAATAGCGCCTTGGCCTACGCGCGGCTCGACAGGGATCAACCCCAGATCGAACTGCTGGCGATTCCGCAACTGGTGGCTGCCGGCACGCTCGAATCGCGCACGCTGTTGCCATCGTTTCTCTACTTGGCGTCACAGCAAGAGGCCGGCGGAGCCTACGATGTGCCCTGGGCCCAGGGGCGATCGTTTGCCGTGGGCGAGTTTGCGCGCCGCCAAGGCGCCGAAGTGCCCGACCGCACGGTGGGCGCGGCCAAGTCCTGGCTGGCTCACAACCGCGTCGATCGCCATCAGCCGATCCTGCCTTGGCAGGCCCCGGCCGAGGTGGGCAAGGTCTCGCCGGTCGTTGCCACACAGCGCTACTTGGAGCATCTGATCGCGGCCTGGCAGGAGGCGTTTCCCGACGCGCCGATCGCGCAGCAGCAGGTGGTGCTGACCGTGCCCGCCTCGTTCGACGCCAGTGCGCGCGAACTGACGCGCGAGGCGGCCCTGGCGGCCGGCCTGCCCGAATCGCTGGTCCTGCTGGAAGAGCCGCAAGCCGCCGCCTATGCGTGGCTGACGAGCATGGGGGAGCGCTGGCGGCGGCTGTTGCAGGTCGGCGAACGGCTTTTGGTGTGCGACGTGGGCGGCGGGACCACGGACCTGACGCTGGTCGGGGTGGGCGAAGAGCAGGGCGAATTGATCCTGGAACGCCTGGCGGTGGGCAATCATCTGCTGGTGGGCGGCGACAACATGGATCTGGCCCTGGCCCACTTCGCCGCCGGCCGTTTTGCCGAGCGCGGCGTGAAACTCGATCCGTGGCAGTCGGTGGCCCTCTGGCACTCTTGCCGCGCGGCCAAGGAGGCCCTGCTGACGGCCGACGGTCCGGAGACCTATCCGGTCACCGTGCTGGGACGCGGCAGCCGGCTCATCGGCGGCACGGTGTCGATCGACATCGATCGGGCCAGTGCCGGGCAGTTGTTGGTCGATGGGTTCTTTCCACACTGCGCCCTCGACGCGCGGCCGGCCCGGCGGCGCGTGTCGGGGTTCCAGGAAATTGGCCTGCCGTTTGAGTCCGATACGGCTGTCACGCGGCACCTGGCCGCCTTTCTTCAGGTCCACGGCCAGAAGCAGGGCGCGCCGGTGCGGCCCACGCACGTGCTGTTCAACGGCGGCGTGTTCAAGGCCGGAATGCTGCAGCAGCGGCTGCTGGAAGTCCTGGGGCAGTGGTTCCCCGAGGCTCCGCCGCAACTGCTGGCCGGCGTGCACGACCTGGACCACGCCGTGGCACGCGGAGCGGCCTATTACGCCTGGGCCAAGCATGCCGGCGGAGTGCGGATCCGCGGCGGCACGGCGCGCTCGTATTACGTGGGCATCGAGACCGCAGGGCTGGCCGTGCCTGGGGCCCCGCGGCCCTTGCGCGCCTTGTGCGTGGTGCCCATGGGCATGGAAGAGGGCACCGAGGCCGACGTGCCCTCGGGCGAGATCGGCCTGGTGTTGGGCGAGACGGTCCAATTCCGCTTCTTTGGTTCGTCTACGCGGCGCGACGATCGGCCTGGCGATTTGATTCCGTCCTGGAGCGAGGACGAGATCGAGGAAACGGATTCGCTGGAGGCTGCCCTGCCGGCCGTAGAAGGCATCGACGAGCCCTACGTGCCGGTCAAATTCCACTGCCGGATCACCGAGTTGGGCATGCTGGAGTTGTGGTGCGTCGGCACCAAGGTGCCCGGGCGGTGGAAGCTGGAATTCAGCGTGCGCGAACCGGAGAGGCCGGCGGGGTGAGGACAAAGAATCAGAGGGTCCAGAGCCACGGATGAACACGGATGGGGCAGGTAGGGTCTGCGGCGCGGCCAAGTCCCATTTGGGGCTGGCCGGAAGACGGCCGGACCACCCTCGATTCGTCCGTGCTCAATCTGTGGCTGCTTTGGCAACGGCCATCGGTCGCCGTCTGCGTTGCTTCATTCGGCCGCGGTGTTGGTCCGGCGAAGGATGGCGCAGCATGATGCGCCTGCAACGCGACAGAGCACGGCCATCAGCAGTCCCACAGCGGTCCACTGCACGACTCCAACGACGAGGACCGCGGCGATTCCCGGTGCGGCCCCCATCCAGCGCAGCAGCCAGATCGACGGCAGATTCAGAAAGTGGAAGACCATTGCGAGTGCGTAACTGGCGTCCTGGTCATTGATTCCGCGCGTAGCCGTGATTCCCAGCAGGATCGTGCCCAGGAGCAGATGACCACCCACGAGCATGAGAGGCAGTTTCCACAGAGAACCCGTCATGCGAGAGCCCTTCTTCCTGTAAGGCAGAGGTCCACGAGACCTTATCGAGTCAGCTTGGAGCGCAAGTCAATGCGAGCGCCCGATCCCTCGGGGGCCACCTCCATCGTCGAATACTCCCATTTGCCCGCGGTCTTTCTGGCGACCACGTAGATCGTGGCCTCGCCCTTGGGGCCAGAAATGGGGATCGCCAGGTTCGCCGTGCCCGACGGGCCGTTGACCTTGACGTTTCTCTTCAGCGTTGCAGTTGTTCCAGTTGGGAATTGGTGCGGTAGTAGATGGTGAAGGCGGCCAGGATCAGGCCCGGCTCGCCGCCATAGAGTTGCTCGATGCGGACTTCGCGCCGTTCGCCTTCCCCGGTGCCGAACGTGGCGCCGCCCGACGGGCCGGGCGCTCCCATCCTGCCTGATGGTGGAGCCGAAGCGCGTGGCGCTGCCCCGACACGCGGCGCCGAGGCACGCGGTGCCGCGCCGGCGCGTTGCGACGGTTGTCCGGGACGCTGGCCGTAGGGCTGCCTGTACGAGGGGCCGGCGGACTGCGGTTCGGCCGGCCAGGTGACGGCCGCGGCCACTTGCGGATGCGGCGTGCCCACGGTGTAGAGCACGGCTGTGATCATACCCAGGGCGTCGAAGAATCCGGAGCGGCCGGCGACGGTGTCTTCGGCCGGGGTGATGTAGAACTCCTCCTCCACCAAGGTGCTGCCGGTGCCGCTGTACCAGCCGCGGAAGCGCGCGTAGTCGTTGGCGGCGATTCGCCAGTAGCGGCAGCTTCCCGGGTGCTCGCGCTTCTTGCCGAGGGCGTTGAGGCCGTCCACGAACAGGGCGGCGAACACCGGCTGATCGGTGCGGTTCTGCACGCGCACGTGGTAGCTTTCGCCCGGCTCCAGGGCCACGTACACACGGCCGCCGATGGAACGCAGCGGCCGGGGCTGTTCGCGCACGAGGACTTCGGTGGCGAAGGGGAAGCTCGGGTCGAGCAGTGGATGCGGCCGATCGCGGCGAACGTCGTTGGGGCTCAAGCCCTGGGCGGGGTTGTAGTCGGCGGGGATGAAGGCATTGCGGCCCACGTTCTGGCTCAGCCCCACGTTGACCAATTGGCCGGCCTGCCAGCGACGCAGCTCGAAACTCTCGCCCATGTAGGCCGCGCCGGCGATGCTCAGGTGCAGCGTCTCCTTGCGCACGTCCACCAGGCCGCTGGTGGCGAGATCGATCAGGCGGCAGTTGAGTTCCAGCGCCGGCGGGCCCTGGGCCGGATGCCGTTCGTCGGTCACGATGCCCACGATCATGGCGTCCATGCCGCCGACGCGCTCCGCGCAGGCACGGAGTCTTTCTGGTTTGCCGAGGTCCTCCAGCGCGAGGTCCTTGAAGGCCTCCTTCATCTGCCGGCTTTCGATCACCTGGAACTGGCCGCCGGCCTGGATGACCAGGGTCTCCTCGACTTTTTCGGCGAACAGCCGCGCATGAGGGCCGGTGGCGCCTTGAAGCGTTTCTTCGTTGCCGCTGCGCCCGATGAACTGCGGCAGCACACCCACGCGGCGATAGCCCTTCTGAACGATCGACGCGGCCAATTCGCGCTGAAGATTCATGGGCGCGCCGGCCGTCTTGCCAAACTGGGCCTGGCTGGCATCGCCGCACAGCAGCATTGCCAGGCCCGCCAGAATCAAGCTGCGCACACTCATCGCTAGGCTCCTTTGCAGTCACGGATGCCGTGCCGCGGCGTCCAACACGACTCGAAATCCGTAACAGTTCACGCGTTCGCGCGGATCGGAAGCGTGGCGCTGGGCGAAGCGGCTGAGACGCTCGCTGGCGATCCACGAGCCGCCGCGCAAGACGCGCGCCTGACGTGCGGTGGGGCCGGCCGGGCCAGCCGGGTCGGAGGGGGGGCTCTGGGTATAGTAGCGCTCGTCGTACCAGTCGCTGCACCACTCGCTCACGTTGCCCGCCATGTCGTATAAGCCCAGGGCGTTGGGCTTGAGCGTGGCCACGGGATGCGTGGCGCCGCGGGCCGTGGGACGGAACCAGGCATGGCCGGGCAGGGCCGCCGGATCGTCGCCGAGCGAGGGATCGGCCTGGCAACCGGATCGTGCCGCGTACTCCCACTCCGCCTCCGTAGGCAGCCGATAGCTGCCGTCGGCCATTTGCTCGCGGCGTGCGAGGCGGCGGCAAAAATCCACCGCCTCTTCGTAGCTGACCATTTCCACCGGATGGTTCGTGGTGTCCGCGCCTGGCACCGCTGCATTGCCTCCGCCGGAGGCTGAGAACCAACTCGGGCGCTGGCCCATCACGGCCTCGTATTGGCCTTGGGTGACCTCGGTGGCTGAAAGATAGAACGGCCGCGAGATGCTCACCGGATGTTGCGGGCGCTCGTCGTCGCTGCCTTGGCTGGCGGGACTGCCCATCAGGAACGATCCCGACGGAATCAACACCAGCCGCATGCCGATGCCGTTGGTCAACTGTTTGGCGGGCGAGAGGATCTGGCTCAGATCGAAATCGTCGTCGATCTGGCCCTTGAGCGCCGGCCGCTGCGAGCCGAAGTACTTCTTGGCCACGTAAGACTTGGTCTGATCGTTGGCGTAGAGATAGAGTTCCATCAACGAGACTCGGCCGTTGTGGTTGGCGTCGGCCTCGCCCCGCAGGCCCTGCAAGAGGTAGTGCATGAATACGCCGTGGCCGAAATCCTTGTCCTCGTGAGCGATCTCGTCGGGCGCGCAACTGGTCAGCAGCAGGATTCCTTGCGGCGGGTTTTCCATGGCGGCGGCAAACTGGCGCGTGCCATCGCTGGGCGTCAAGCTGCGCTCGCCTTTGGGTCGCGGATCGTTGCGACAGGCGTCGACCAGCAAGAGCTTCATCGCCGCGCGCGACTTCTGCAGCAGTTCGTACACCAGGTCGACCGACACCAGCGACGCCGGTTCCTCCAACTTGGCGTCGGCCGGACAGAGGTAGCTCTTCCCATCCAGGTGTACGCCGTGGCCGCTGAAGGCCACCAGCACCAGATCGTTAGGTTCAACCAGTCCCAGGACCAGGCGCAGGTGCTCCTCGACGCTGGACTTCATCGGCCGGTACTTGTTTTCGTCGGCCTTGTCGTGGAGGAGGTAGACGTGGCCGTCAGGGAACCCCGAGGCAACGAGTCGCTCGCGCAGGGCGCGCATGTCGGCGCCGCAATACTCCAGCTTGCGCGCCCAATGGTAGTCGTCGACGCCGATCAACAGCGCCCAGCGGCCCGAAACGGACGCAGTGCTACCGGCGGTCCCAGGCATGGTTTGTGGGGCGGGACCGGGCTGGTTGGGAGACGGATCTTCCCCGGTGCTCGTTTTGGGCGCTGGCGGCGTCTGGCAGAGCCCTGGCGACACCTGGGCCAGGGCGCACAGCAGGACGAGATCTTGCAGCCGCAGACGCATAGCCGGATTCCTCCTGACCGACAATACCGCTCCGCCTCGTCTTCGCGCTAACCTACCCGGCTGGCGGAGGGACTGTCAAGGAACGCCTGCGTGGGGGGGCGAGTGGGAGCCCTGGCGGTTGCTTGGATGCCAACCGCGTTGGCAAGTCACTTGGGTTTCGCCTTTTTCGCTGGTTTAGCGCGGCGTGGGCTTTCGAACAGTGGAGCGATGTTGTCCTTGTTCCATTCGGCGTAGGCCTGCTCCAGACGCTTCAGGACATCGGGTTGCTGGGGGGCAATATTCTGGGTCTCGCCGATGTCGGTGGCCAGATTGAAAAGTTGGGGGCCGCTTTCCTCACCGCCGACCAGTTTCCAGTCGCCTTCGCGCACGGCGAATCGCGCGCCGCCGCCGGACCGCCAGAAGAGTCGTTGATGCGGCGCACCGCTTTTCTGACCGGTAAGGTAGGGCAGGATGTCGACGCCTTCCAGCACGTGGCCGGCCGGGACCTTGGCCCCGGTCAGGGCAACCGCGGTGGCGAAGACGTCCAGCGAAATGACCGGTTGGACGTAGTCCTTGCCCTGCGCCAAGCGGCCCGGCCAGGAGACCAGGAAGGGCACGCGGATGCCGCCCTCGAAAACACTTCCCTTGGCGCCGCGGAGGGGCGAGTTGTCGCTGTGGGTCACACTGACGGGCCCGCCGTTGTCGCTGAAGAACCAGACCAGTGTCCGCTGCGCCTGGCCGGTTTCGTGCAGGGCGGCCATGATTTCGCCCACCGCGTCGTCCAGGCCGACGACCAGTCCGGCGTAGCCGCGGCGGGTCTCATCCGCGATATGCTGGACGCGATTGAGTTGCTTGTCGGTGACTTGCAGCGGCGTGTGAGGCGCGTTGAAGGCCTGGTACAGGAACCAAGGCTGGTCTTGGTGCCGCTTGATGAACGCCGCGCCTTCGCGGCCCAGCACGTCGGTCAGGTATCCGGCCAGCGGTTCGTCGTGGCCATTGCGATTCATGGGGATCTGATACTCGACGCCTCCCTTGGCGTCGGCCAGGTACACATGCCCGCCGCCGAGCAAACCAAAGTACTCGTCGAACCCGCGGCGGTTGGGATGGAATTGCGGATGCGCGCCCAGGTGCCACTTGCCCACGCAGCCGGTCACGTAGTCCACGCTCTTCAGGGCCTGGGGAATGGTGGCCTGAGAGAGGGGCAGCCCGGCCACCGTGCTTTCCGGAAGCCAGGCCGGGTTGTTCTCGTGGCCGAAACGCTGTTGATAGCGGCCGCTCAGCAATCCGGCGCGTGTGGGGCTGCAGAACGGATGGCTGACGTAGCCGTTGGTACAGCGCAGGCCTTGGCTGGCCAACTTGTCGATGTTGGGGGTGGCAATGTCTTTGCAGCCGTTGAACCCGACGTCGGCGTAGCCCAGGTCATCGGCCAAGATCACCAGGATGTTGGGTTTCCGGGCATCGGCGGCAAGGCACGGGCTGCCGATCATCGCAACCAACGCGAACAGGAGCGGAAGAAGGTGTCTCATGACTGGCGGGGTCCTTGGTGGTTGGGGATGAAGGGAACTATTGTCAGCGACGAGTGACGCTGATCGGTCGACTTCACTTCAGGGGAACGCGCTTCACTTCTTCAATCACGGGCACATCCTTGTTCATGGCATCGAAAATCGCCTTGAGTCGGCGCACCACTTCCGGATGTTCGGCAGCCACGTTGCGCTGCTCGCCCGGATCGGATTGCAGGTCGAACAACTGCATGAGGGCCGGGGCATCGCCCGAACGCAGACCGGGATGAGCATCCAGGTTGTATTGCTCGTAGGGGGCGAGGATCGTGACGCCGTCGGGGGCGCGCGGGTCGAGCCAGCGGCCGTCGGGGCCGGGCTTGAGTTTCATTTCGGCGGGCAGCAGGACGTGCAGCTTCCAGCGTTCGTCGCGGATCGTGGCCAGACGCGATCCGCGGTGGCCGAAGATCACTTGGTGCGGCGACGGGGCATCGCCGGTCAACAGCGGCAGGATGTCGCGGCCATCGAGCACGCGGTTGTCGGGCATTGCGGCCTCTGCGGTCTTCAACACGGTGGCGAAGAGGTCCATCATCACGGCCGGTTGGGCGCTGCGGTGGCCGGCTGGGATGTGGCCCGGCCAGCGAGCGATCATCGGCACGCGATATCCGCCTTCGTAGGTACTGCCTTTCAAGCCGCGCAGTCCGCCGCTGCTGCCGCCGAACCAAGGGCCGTTGTCGCTGGTGAAGAGCACCAGCGTGTTTTCGTCCAGGCCGGCTGCATGCAGGGCGTCCAGCACGGCGCCCACACTGGCGTCCAGATCGGCCATTACATCGCCGTACAGTCCAACGCCGCTCTGGCGATACTGCTGTTCGGAGGCGGCCAAGGGTTTGTGCGGCATGGCCTGGGCGAAGTATAAGAAGAAGCGTCGGTCTCGGTTTCTCTCGATGAACTGCACGGCACGCTCGGTATAGCGACGCGTGAGCGTGGTCTGGACCACGGGATACTCCACGACCTGTGTTCCCTGGAGCACTTGCACGGGGCGCATGTCGTTGGAATAGGGAATACCGTAGTATTCATCGAAGCCGCGATCGGTGGGCAGCGTGCCCGGCTTGTGCCCCAAGTGCCACTTGCCGATCATGCCTGTGGCATAGCCTGCGGCACGCAGCACTTGGGCCAGCGTGACTTCCGTCTTGGGCAGAGCAAGGGCGTCGGCCGCTGGTCCACCGTCGGGCGCGGGGTTTTGCGTCATGCCGCACCGGAAGGGATAGCGGCCGGTCATGAGTGACGCGCGGGTCGGGGCGCAGAAGGGAGCGGGTGTGTTGAACTGCGTCAAGCGCGCCCCCTCGGCGGCCATACGATCCAGACGCGGCGTCTTGAATCGCGGGTGGCCGTAGCAGCCCAGATCGCCATAGCCCAGGTCGTCGGCCAGGATGACGACAATGTTCGGTCGGTCGGGTTTTTCGGCAGACCATGCGAAGTTCGTCCACGAAACGGACAGGGCCAGCGTCAGGTAGGCGACGACGTGCGGCATGCACAAGGAGAACTGAGGGCTCGGGACGGCCATTGGGCCGGTCTCAGAACCAGCCGACAGTCCAGTGACGTTGGACCGCCTGACTTGGCTGGGATGGTTCTGGGATGGGGTCATCCTGCATGCGTTCCCCTCGGCAGAGGAGGTGTAGTTCATGGGAGACCTCATGGACCGCGAAGGGATGGTGTCATTGATGCCGACCTCAGTCAGGGCTGGCCCCAGAACCGTCCGACCGTTTGGTCTTGCGCGGCCGTTCGATCCGGCTTGGGCGGCTGTGGGTAACCGGTTGCCCGGGGTTCGTGGTGGCGTTCGTGGTCGGCGTCTGGGTTGAGAAGGAGCTCGGTCGTTAGTATCTCCAGGGTGAGGGTCCGAGTCAACTTTTCGTATAGTGCAACGAGCCTGATATTTCAATCGATTGTGACTGGGACTCGGTGTAGGGGGTTTCGTCGCGGTAATTCCTAGGCTATTATGGTCATTTGGTGGCTGTTCACTGCTTCGTTTGCGAGTGAGTTGACATGGCAAACTACCGGCATCCGCGTCCTGAAGCGGAGGAAGAATCCTCGAACACCCTGACGCAGCGCGTGTACGATTCGCTGCGTCAAGAAATCCTGGGTGGCGGGTTGCGGCCCGGCCATCGATTGGTCCGTCGCGCTTTGAGCAAACGTTTGGGCGTGAGCCCCATGCCGATCACGGAGGCCCTGTTCCGTTTGGAATTGGACGGACTGGTGGAGAGCAAGCCGCTGTATGGCTGCCGGGTACGGGCTTTGAGCATGGAGGACGTGCAGAACGACGAGATCCTCCGCGAGGCGATCGAATGCCAGGCCGCACGGTGCTGCGCCGAACAGGCTACCGACATGGACATCGTGCGTTTGCAGACCAAGGCCCGGGTACTCGACCGGATGATGCTTGATGGCGATCCGCACAGCAACTTGGGGACGGAGACGCACCGGGAGTTCCATCAGGCCGTGGCCTGTTATGCCGGCTTCCCGCGGCTGGCTGACGAGCTTCAGCGCGTCTGGTTCCGCCGCCTGATGCGATTGAACTGGCTCAAGGCCATGCAGTATCAGCCCGTGCCTGGCGACTGGCATCAGACGCTCGTGGCGGCCATTGCTTCCCGCGATCCGGATGAGGCCGAAGCCAAGATGCGGGCGCATGTGCGGTTTGGCTGCGAGTACGATCGGGAGGCCTTGAAGGATCTGCTGGAACACGAGAAGGACTTTGCTGCCAGGGACGATTGACTGCGGCTTGAGCATCGTCGCGCTCCCGTTGATCCTTGGAAGGGAGGGGCGTGGCAGTTCTTCGTCTTGATCGGGAAAGCCCGTCTGCCGTTGGTCGTTGGTTATCTGACTCGCAATAGATCCGCGCCGCTGCGGGTCGGTTTTTGGGGGGAGGGGAGTGTGCATGGACAGGAAGATGCTGCGTCTATTGGGCGGCCTGACGGTGGTTGCCCTTGTGGGAAATGTTCTGACTCTCGCGGCCGAAGGGAAGCGGGAGGCATCCACGTTGTCCAAGGCAGCGGTGACGAAGACTGCCGCGGCGACGCCGAACGTGGACTTGCGCAATATCCGCACCGGCTGGGAGATTCCCACGCTGACTTACAGCGACCAGCCGTACATCGTGAAGACGGACGACGGGGCATGGCTTTGCGCCGTAACCACTGGGGCGGGCCACGAAGGGCAACCGGGGCAGATCGTGACCACCATGCGGAGCACCGATCAGGGACGCACCTGGTCAGCGCCGGTACAAGTCGAACCGCCCGACGGGCCGGAAGCGTCGTATGCCGTGCTGTTGAAGGCGGGCAAGCGGATCTACATCTTCTACAATCACAATACCGACAACCTGCGCGAGGCCCTGGCCGACAATCCACCGTACAAGGACGGCAAGTGCAAGCGCGTGGATTCGCTGGGGTACTTCGTGTTCAAGTACAGCGATGACGGGGGCAAATCGTGGTCATCGCAACGCTATCCGATTCCCATGCGTTTGATGGACATTGATCGCCGCAATCCGTACGGTGGCAAGGTGCTGTACTTCTGGAACGTGGGAAAGCCCTTTGTACACAGCGGAACGGCCTACGTGTCGCTACACAAGGTGGGCGGCCTGGGCGAGGGCTTCTTCACTCGCAGCGAGGGCGTATTGCTGGCCAGCGGGAACCTGCTTAGCGAGCGCGATCCGGCAAAGATCACCTGGGAGACCTTGCCGGAAGGAGATTTCGGCCTGTGCACGCCTCCGGGGGGCGGACCGATCGCCGAAGAGCAGAGCTATGCCGTGTTGAGCGACGGGTCGTTCTACAGCGTGTATCGGACGATCGACGGGCATCCGTGCTGCGCTTACAGCCGCGATGCGGGCCGGCACTGGACCACTCCCGAATACCAGAAGTACGCCGACGGTCGGCCGATGAAGCACCCGCGCGCGGCGAATTTCATCTGGAAGTGCGAGAACGGGAAGTACTTGTACTGGTTCCACAACCACGGCGGCCGCTTCGTTCTTGAGCATCCGCAGCGGCGGACCATGGCCTACCAAGATCGCAACCCGGTGTGGGTGTGCGGCGGCGTCGAGGCGGATTCGCCGCAGGGCAAGGTGATCCGCTGGTCTCAGCCGGAGATCGTGCTGTACGACGACGACCCGTTTATTCGCATGAGCTATCCGGACTTGGTCGAGGACGGGGGTAAGTACTTCCTGACCGAAACGCAGAAGGACGCGGCCCGAGTGCACCTGGTCGACACGAAGTTGCTGGAAGGGCTGTGGGGGCAATTCGACAAGCCGCGGCTGGCGAAGGCGGGGCTCCTGTTGCAGGTGCCGGACGCCAGCGGGGCGCGGGCCGCAGAGGTGAAGCTGCCGACGCTACCGCTTTTCGTGGATCGCGACAATCAGCGGGCCGACTACGGGATGAAGGACCTGCGCCGGGGCTTCACGGTCGAAACGTGGGTTCGATTCAAGAGCTTGGCGGCGGGCCAGGTGGTGCTGGATAACCGCACGCCCGAGGGACAGGGCTTTGCCCTGCAGACCACGGCACGCGGCACGTTGGAGATCGTGCTCAATGACGGCCGCAGCGAGAGCCGGTGGGACTGCGACCCGGGCACGATTCACGCCGGCAAGCTACAGCATGTGGTGGCCGTGGTGGATGGCGGTCCGAAGGTGATCAGTTTCGTGGTCGATGGCCGCTTCTGTGACGGAGGCGCGGCACGGCAGTTTGGCTGGGGGCGGTTCAATCCCAACTGGCGCGGCCCACGTGGGGCGGGACAGTTGCGCGTGGCTCCGGGCATGGAGGGGGAAGTGCAGACGGTGCGGCTGTACGACCGGGCTCTGCGGATCTCCGAGGCGGTAGGCAACTTCCGCTGCGGAGGCCCCAGCGGCGAGGTGCAGTGATGAAGGAATTGCCGGTCTCGGGCGCATCTGCCCTCGCTTCGGCTGCAACCCACGTGCGATACCGGGTGGTGGGGATGGCCGTGCTGTTGGCCATGGTCACCTACATGGACCGGGCCTGCATTGCCACGCTGGCGCCGCACATCATGGATGATCTGGGGTTGAGCAAGGACCAGATGAGCCTGGTGTACAGCGCGTTTGCCTTGGCCTACGCGTTCTTCGAGATTCCGACGGCCTGGTGGGCAGACCGCTTGGGAACGCGGAAGATCCTCACACGGATCGTGCTGTGGTGGTCGGGCTTCACGATGGCCACGGCGGCCGCGTTCAACCACGGGTCGCTGCTGGTGATCCGGTTCTTGTTTGGGGCGGGCGAGGCCGGGGCCTGGCCGAGTGCGGCCCGGACCTTTGCCCGCTGGATCCCGCGGCGCGAGCGGGGCACGGTGCAGGGGATCTTCTTCACCGGGGCGCATCTGGCCGGCGGGCTGACGCCGCTGCTGGTGGTTTGGCTGTTGGCCGTTTTGCACTGGCGGGGCGTGTTCGTGTTGTTCGGGCTGTTGGGGATTGTGTGGGCGGCCGTGTGGTACTGGTGGTTTCGCGACGACCCGGCAGAGCATCGCGCGGTCAACGCCGCGGAACTGGCCCAGATCACGGCCGAGCGATTGCCGGAAGGCAGCCATCACGTGGGCTGGGCCTACTGGCGGCGTCTGCTCACGCATCGCAACACGCTGGCCTTGTGCCTGATGTATTTTCCGAACAGCTACGCCTTCTACTTCTGCATCACCTGGCTGCCGACGTACTTGAAGGAACAGCACGGCTTCAGTGGCGAGACCTTGGGCTTGTTGTCGGGCCTGCCGCTGATTTTCAGCGTGGCGGGGGATCTGTTTGGCGGCATGGCCACGGACTGGGGCACGCGCCTGTTTGGACTGCGATTGGGCCGGGTGGCCGTGGGGGGCTCGGCCTATGTGGTGGCCGGGGTGGCGATGCTGGCGGCGGGGGCGGTCACGCACCCCATGCTGGCCGCCTTGCTGATTGCCGTGGCTGTGGGGGCGAGCATGTTCACGCTGGGCGCCGCCTGGAGCACCTGCCTGGACATCGGCGGGAGCCATGCGGGGGTGGTCAGCGCGGCGATGAACACTTCGGGCCAGATCGGATCGATCCTCAGCCCCGTGGTCGTGGTCTGGCTGGCCTCGTGGATCAATTGGAGCGCTCCGCTGTACTTGATGGGCGGCCTGTTCCTGTTCGGGGCGGTGTGGTGGCTGGTGGTCGATCCGCGGAAGCCGATTTTCGACTGAGAACGATCCCCGCCACGTCGGGCGGCTTGGCAGCACTGACTTGCCGACAGGTTCTGGGATCGGCTCTAAGAAACTGCGAGAGGTCGCAGAAGGGGGGCGAACCGTGCGCGCAAGGAATCTGAAGATCGCGTTGGGTCTGGCGCTGGTCGGCGTGTGCCTTGCGGCTGGGGCCGCGGAACCGAAAGCCACACTGAAACCGAAGCCGACGGGCACCTTCATCGCTTCGCCGGCCGACCTGAAGGCCCGGATTCCGACCCAGCTCCGCATCACGAAGCCCGACTACGTGGTGTTCGTGCCGGAGGTGACCGACGAGGGGGTCGACGACACGGGCAACGAGCATTTCCTGGTCTTCGACGGCCCCGACGGCTCGCTGATGGCCGTGTGGACGCAGAGTTCGGCCGAGGCCCAGCCGGATCAGCACATCACCTTCTCGCGCAGTACGGACGGAGGCGTCAGTTGGTCCAAGCCGCGGATCATCGCCGGTCCGAAGAAGGCGGGCGAAGGGTTGATCGCCAGTTGGGGTTATCCGCTGGTGAGCCGCAGGGGCCGGATCTACGTGCTCTACAGCCAGCACATCGGCCAGTTCGACACATATTTTCACACCACCGGTTGGCTGCACGGGATCTACAGCGACGACCTGGGCGCGACCTGGTCGCCGCCGCAGAATATTCCGGTGGCACGGAGCATCCACGACAATCCGGACCCGGCGATGCCCCCCAACATGCTCTGCTGGCAGAAACCGTTGCGCCTGGGCAAAGACGGCAAGTACTTCGCCGGTTTCACGCGGTGGACGAGCTTCGCGGTGCGGAAGCCGGCAACCAAGTCGTGGATCTCGGCTGACTCGCGCGTGGAGTTCATGCAGTTCGAGAACGTGGATGAGAACCCGGAGCCGGCCCAGTTGCGGATCCGTTGGTTCGCCGCGAATGAAAAAGCCCTGGCCGTGCCTTTTCCGGGGCATCCCGAGGTGAGCGCTTGCCAGGAGCCGACGGTCGTGAAGCTGCCGGACGGGCGGTTGTTCTGTGTGATGCGGACTTCG
>CALARR010000402.1 GCA_937889015.1 uncultured Planctomycetales bacterium
TGCTGCCGATGTACTTCCTGATCGGCGTCTGGGGTGGGCCGCGCCGCGAATACGCGGCGATCAAGTTCTTCCTGTTCACCCTGGTGGGCGGCGTGCTGATGCTCATCGCCCTGCTGATGCTCTATTTCTCCAGCGACCTGCGCTTGCTGAGCGAAAAGCAACTCGTCGCCGCCCACGTCGACGACGCCACGCGTCACGCCGTGACCCTGGTCGATCCCCAGGCCAAGCCCGTCCACACGTTGAACCTGCTGGCCCTGGCCGAAATCGGCAGGCTGCCCAACTCGCCTTTCAACCAGCCGCTGTTGTGGGGCAAGTCGCTGGGCTGGTGGTCGTTCCTCCTGTTGCTCGTCGGTTTCATCATCAAGCTCCCCGCCGTGCCGGTCCACACCTGGTTGCCCGACGCGCACGTCGAAGCGCCCACGCCGATTTCCATGATCCTGGCTGGCGTGCTGTTGAAGATGGGCGGCTACGGCATCCTGCGTATCTGTTATCCGATCTGTCCCGACGCGGCCTATGACCTAGCCTGGCTGGTCTGCGGCCTGGGCCTGGTGAGTATGGTTTATGGGGCCTTTGCCGCCCTGGCCCAGCGCGACTTCAAGCGCCTCGTGGCCTACAGCTCGGTGAGCCACATGGGCTATGTGCTGCTGGGCATCGGCGTCTGGTCGGCTGTGGCCGGCACCCACTACTCCGCCGACTACTGGCGCATGGGCGTCAACGGCGCCATGTTCCAGATGATCGCCCACGGCATCAGCTCGGCTGGCATGTTCTTTCTGGTGGGCGTTGTCTACGACCGAGTACACCATCGCGACCTGAACCAGTTTGGCGGGCTGTTCGCGCGCATGCCGGTCTACGGCGGGATCTCGATCGTGATCTTCTTCGCGGCCATGGGTCTGCCGGGGCTGTGCGGCTTCTGGGGCGAGTTGTTCGTGGTCCTGGCCACCTGGAAGTACAGCATGGTTCTCGCGGTGATTTCCGCCGGCGTGGTCATCCTCACCGCCGCCTACATCCTCTGGACCGTGCAGCGCGTGTACCTCGGTCCGGAGTACAAGGGTCCGCACCCCGAGGCCCTGGTGCCTATGAACGCGCGTGAGATCGCCATCGCCGTTCCGCTGGTGGTTTTCGCGATCCTGCTGGGAGTCTTGCCATCGGCCCTCCTGGACTACCAGACCCCGACCATCGATGCCCAAGTCAAGGGCCTCGCTGAGTGGACCGAGCGCGTCAAGGAGCCGGCGAGCGGCCGGGTTTCGACGACCGCGGGCCCGCTCTCCGCGTTCGATCAACTCTCCGCGGCCCGTGATCTGCCTTTCTCGGCCCAGGGTGATTTCGTTTCTCAACCGCAGTCGCAGCCATCGCCGTGAACTTCTCCGACCTGATCCATAACGTCGTCACCGATACGGTGCAGAAGTCGCTACCGGCTTTCGGGCCGGAGCTGGCCATCTGCGCCACGATCCTCGCCCTGTTGGCCTGGAAGATCCTCGACCAGGAGCAGAAGCTGCACGCTTTCTACTTGATGCTGGTCGGCACGGGCGTGGCCCTCTGGCTGGCGGCCCCCTGGCGTCTCTCCCAGGCCGAATTGCCCGCGCCGATGGAGATCTTCGGCGGCCTGCTGGTCTACGACACGTTTGCCATTTACGTGCGCGCCCTGGTGCTGTTGTTTGTGCTGTTGTTTGCCGTCTTCACGCGGCTGACGGCCATGCCGGGCCGCGATGCGGCGACGGATGTTTACGTGATGGTCCTCGGGGCGACGTTGGGCATGTGCTTGATGATCTCGGCGAACCACATGCTGATGGTCTTCCTGGGCATCGAGATGGCGAGCGTGCCCTCCTATGCCCTGGCCGGCATGCAGCGCCAGCACCGCCAGGGCAGCGAGGCGGCCTTGAAGTATGCCGTCTATGGAGCGGGCACGGCCGGCGTGATGCTCTACGGCATCAGCCTGCTGGTCGGTGTGCTCGGCACGGCCCACGTGCCCACCATGGCCGTACAACTGGCCGAGCTCCTGCAACAGGGCGGCGGCGACCGGCATATTGCCCTGATGCTGGGCGGCCTGATGGTCATGGTCGGCCTGGCCTTCAAGCTTTCCGCCTTCCCGTTCCACTTCTGGGCCCCCGACGTGTTCGAAGGCGCCACGGCCGAGGTGGCCTGCTTCCTCTCTATTGCCTCCAAGGCCGCGGCCTTGGCTTTGCTGGTCCGCCTGGCCTTGGGATTGGGCGTCACGGCCGACCCCGCGCTCTTGGCGGCCTTGGCCCCCGCCCGGCACTTCATTCTCGGCCTGATCGCCTTGCTGGCTGCTGTCAGTTGCACGTTCGGTAACCTGGCGGCCTACGGCCAGACGAACATGAAGCGGCTTTTGGCTTACTCGACGATTGCTCATGCGGGCTACATGATGATGGCCGTGGCGGCCGCCGTGGCCTTGGCCGGTTCCAATCCCACCGGCTCCGCCCACGCGGTGGCGTCGCTCGGCTTCTATCTGGGCGTGTACCTGTTCATGAACCTGGGCGCCTTCGCCTTTGTGGCCTTCTATCGCGACTGTTTCGGCAGCGAGCGCATCGACGATTACGCCGGCCTCATTCGCCGCTCGCCCGGGGTGGCGCTCTGCGTAACGCTCATCCTGTTGAGCCTCATCGGTCTGCCGCCGCTGGCTGGCTTCACCGCCAAGTTCACCGTGTTCGCCGTGCTGTTCGACGCTCGGCTCCTGCTCTTGCTGGTCATCGGCGGACTGAATACGGTGCTGAGCCTGTTCTACTATCTTCGCGTGGTGCGCGTCATGACGCTGCAAACGGCAGCCGGCGAGGCCTCGGAACCGGTTGCCCCGTTGTCGATTGCCTCTTGGCCCGGGCTGTATCTGCTCCTCGTCACGGTACCGGTCGTGCTGCTGTTCGTCTGGGCCAACGGTTTGTTGGCTTGGGCCGGCGCGGCCGCCCAGCGACTCATGTAACGGGAATCCCATGCCCAGCAGCGACTGTCTGGAATTGCTCAATCGTCTGTTGCGAGTCACGGCCCGGTCCTTGCCGGCCTACCTCGCCGAGGCTCGGCCCTGGGGATCTTGTCACCAGGTCGCCCTTTGCGAGTTGGTCGAGAATCTGGCCCAGGACCAGGCCCAATACGCGCTTCGCGTTGGCCAGATGATCTATGCCTTGGGCGGATATCCGAATCCCGGCGGCTTCCCGATGGAGTTCACCGACATCCACGACCTGTCGGTCGACTATCTGCTTGGCCGCCTGATCGAGTCCCAGCACGCAGCGATCGCCGCCGTGGAGGCATGCGTCGCCGGACTGGCTCGCCAGCCTGCCGCTCTGGCCCTGGGCCAAGAGATTCTGGGCAACCTCCGCGGCCACCTGGAGAACTTCCAGGCCGCCGCCAGGTCCCTCGCCGCTCGTCCCGCGTCTGTCGCCCCTCGCCCCTCGCCTCTCGCCTCCAGCTCCTAGCCGCTCCCCTTGTTCGACACCCACGCCCATCTCGATCAGGCCGATTTCGACGCCGATCGCGCTGATGTGTTGCGTCGGGCCGCTCAAGCCGGAGTCGAAGCGGTCGTCTGCGTGGGAGTCGACGTCGCCTCCAGCCGGGCCGCAATCCAACTGGCCCAGCAGCATCCAGCCGTCTATGCCGCGGTCGGCATCCAGCCCAATTCCGCTGGCCAGGCGCAGCCTGGCGACTGGGAGCACATCGTCGCCCTGGCCCAACAGCCGCGCGTCGTCGCCATCGGTGAGACCGGACTGGACCGCTACTGGGACTTCACGCCCTTCGCTGTGCAGCAGGAGTACTTCCTGCGCCACCTGCACCTGGCTCAGGCCACTGGCCTGCCGATCCTGATCCATTGCCGCCAGGCTGAGGCCGATCTGCTGCCCATGCTGCAGCACGCCGGATCACACGGCCCCTTGCGCGGCCTGCTGCACGCCTTCAGCGCCGACGCCGCCACGGCAACCGCCGCCTTGGAACTGGGACTGTACATCAGTTTTGCGGGCAACGTGACCTACACGAACAAGAAGTTTCAACCGCTTGTCGAAGTGGCACGCCAAATCCCATCCGACCGCATCCTTCTTGAGACCGACAGTCCCTACCTCGTCCCCCACCCGCTACGTGGGAAGCAGAAGCGTAACGAGCCGGCGCTCATGGCGCACACGCTGGCAGGGCTGGCCGCCCTGCGCAACGTGTCGGCCGCCGAACTGGACCGGCAAACGACGGCCAATGCCCGGACTCTGTTCGGACTCCAGCCGCCTCCAGTCCCGACATAGTGTCCGTTGCACGATTCCCGGCGAAGACCAGAAATCGCCGCACGCGTCTCGCTTCCGCGACAGGCCCCAGCCCCCCCGACCATGCCAGCCCGGGCGATGTCGCACTGGCCTTCGCCCCGCGTGGTCATAGAATTTGGCGAGGGCCCATTCAAACCGCCATTCACGGAGTTCTTTCCGATGGTCAAGACTGCAAGTACCATGCTACCGCTGGGCACGCAGGCGCCCAGCTTTTCCCTGCCGGACGTCGATGGCAACACGGTGACGCTCTCCAGCCTGGCCGGCGCCCCGGCCTTGTTGGTGGTGTTCATGTGCAACCATTGTCCGTTCGTGCAACACATCGCCTTCGGCCTGGCCAAACTGGCCCGAGACTTCCAGGCGCGCGGCGCCGCGGTGGTGGGCATCAACTCCAACGATGCCCAGATGTATCCTGAAGACGCTCCGCAGAAGATGCGCGAAGAATCACGCAGGCAGCAGTACACATTCCCCTACCTGTACGATGCAACGCAGGAAGTGGCGAAGGCCTACCGCGCCGCCTGCACGCCCGACTTCTTCCTCTTTGACAAGGACCAGCGATTGGTCTATCGCGGTCAGATGGACGACAGCCGGCCAGGCAACAACGTGCCGGTCACCGGGCGCGATCTGCGTCAAGCCCTCGACACCGTGCTGACCGGCCACCTGCCATGTACCGAGCAGCATCCCAGCATCGGCTGCAACATCAAGTGGCG
>CALARR010000403.1 GCA_937889015.1 uncultured Planctomycetales bacterium
CGAACACCATGCCGCAATGGGCCGGCTCGTGCTGGTACTATCTGCGGTTCCTCGATCCGAACAACGAGCAGGCCCTGGTCGATCCGGCCATCGAGAAGGCCTGGATGCCGGTCGACCTGTACATCGGCGGGGCGGAACACGCCGTGCTGCACTTGCTGTACGCGCGCTTCTGGCACAAGGTGCTCTTCGACCGCGGCTATGTGAGCACGGCCGAACCTTTCGGGCGCCTGGTCAACCAGGGCATGATCCTGGGCGAGATGGAGTTCACCGGCTATCAAGGGGCCGACGGCCAGTGGCTCAGCGCGTCGGAAGTCGGCGCCGACGCCGACGGCAAGCCGATCGTCAAGGCCAGCGGCGCAGCCGCCACCCCGGTCAAGATCGAGCCCGAGCAAGTGCAGAAACAGGGCGAGGCCTTCGTGCTCACCGCCGACCCGGCGATCCGCGTCGAGAGCCGGGCCTACAAGATGTCCAAGAGCCGCGGCAACGTGGTCAATCCCGACGAAGTGGTGACCGAATACGGGGCCGATGCGCTCCGCTTGTACGAGATGTTCATGGGCCCCTTGGAAGCGGTCAAGCCCTGGAGCATGGAAGGGGTGAGCGGGGTGCGGAACTTCTTGGACCGCGTGTGGCGGATGGTCACCGACGACCGGGCCGAACAGGTCAAGCTGCACGCCGCCGTGCAGGAGGCCGAGCCCACCGCCGAACAGAACCGCATGCTCCACAAGACGATCAAGGCCGTGACCGAGGACATCGAGTCCTTGTCCTTCAATACGGCCATCGCGCGGATGATGGAGTTCACCAACTTCTTCCTCAAGGCCGAGTGCCGGCCCAAGCTGGCCATGGAGAAGCTGACGCAACTGCTCTCCCCCTTCGCCCCGCACCTGGCCGAGGAGCTGTGGGAAGCCCTGGGGCACAAGCGCACCTTGGCCTACGAGCCCTGGCCGCAGTACGATCCGGCCATGCTCCGCGAAGACACGCTGGAAATCCCCGTGCAGGTCAACGGCAAGCTGCGTGCCAAGATCCAGGTCGCGGCCGATTGCGACAAAGACACCCTGGAAGCCGCCGCGCGCGACAACCCGCGCGTCGCCGAACTGCTGGTCGGAAAGACGATCGTCAAGACGATCGTGGTGCCCGGCCGGATGGTGAACTACGTCGTCAAGTAGCGCGCCGCGTTAAGCTTGCCAACGCGTGGCGGCCGGTCATCACCGTGGTGGCTGGTTACCAACCTGCCCCATACCGCCTCCGCGCAGGTTGTCAACCTGCCCCACACCAAGCCAGATCACCAACCCGTGGTGGCCGGTTACCAACCTGCCCCACACCAAGCCAGGTTATCAACGTGGGGCAGGTTATCAACCTGCCCCACACCACTCCCACACGGCTATCGCGGCTTGGCGCGACCGCCTTCCGGGGCCGGGATCGTCTCGCTCTTGATCTCCGCATCCTGGCTGCGCAGGTGCTTGTCAAAAAAGGCCTTCACGCGTCGCGTGACCTCGGGCCCGCCGATCCCGTGCCCGCCGCCGTCGATGCTCAGCAGGCTCACGTTCACGCCCGCCTTCTGCAGCGCGGCCTGCAGCCGCTGGGCCTGATCGTAAGGCACGGTGGTGTCGGCCGTGCCGTGCACGATCAGAAACGGCGGGTCGTCGGCCGAGACGTAGGTGATCGGCGAGGCGGCCTTGGCCTCGGCCTTCTTCTCATCCAGTTTGCCACCCAACAAGGCGGACACGGCGCTCGGCTCGCGGCCTCCCTCGATTCGCTGTACGGCCAGAAAATCGGCCGGTCCGCAGAAGGGCACCACGCACGTCACGCGGCTGGACACGCCCGGCGTGCCGCACTCCCCCTCCAGCTCCTTCACATCGCCGGAGGTGCCCAGCATGTTGACCAGGTGTCCGCCGGCCGAGCTGCCCCACACGCCGATCCGGTCCGGGTCGATGCCGTACTTGGCCGCGTTGGCGCGCAGGAAGCGGATCGCCGCCTTGCAGTCGTGGATCTGGGCGGGCCAAGTGGCCTCGCCCGACAGGCGATAGCCGATCGAGACGCCCACGTAGTTGCCCTCGGCGGCAAGTTCGGCGACGCGCGAGATCCCGCCCGCCTTGTCCCCATTGCGCCACCCGCCGCCGTGGATAAAGGCGATCACCGGCAGGCGCTCGGCCTTGGGCTCCTTGGGCCGGACCATGTCCAGCAACAAGGGCCGGTCGCCGGCCCGGCCGTACTCGATATCACGGTCCACGTTCAGCCGGGCACTGTCGAAGGCGGGGCCGCGGCGTTGGCCGGGCTGGGCCTCGGCGCCGGGCTTGGCCGCCTCGCCCGGCCTGCGCATGCCTTGCGGCAATTCCAGGCGGCCTTCGCGTACGTCCTTGCGGATCGCCTCGCGTTCCTCGTCGCTCAGCCGACCGTCCTTATCGGCGTCGTATTTCTCCAGGATCTTGCGCCACTCGGGGTTCGGCTTGCCGGCGGCCGGCTGGGCGGCAACAGGGCCCGGCGGCAGCATCGCGAAAAGGATCATGGCCGTCATCAGCGTCGTTCTCAACATGGCGGGGTCCCCTGGAGATGGTGTGGAATCGTCGTTCGGACATTGCGCGTATTGGAATAAACGCCCTGGCGGCCTGCAAGTTCCGCCCAACCGTCTCCCGCCCGAGCCAGCGGCGCGCCGCTGGTGCGTGGCCGGGCCTCCGGCATCGCTCCTGTCACCGCGTGGTTCGGGGAGGCGGAGTCGCCAGGTCCGGATCTTGTGACGCCGCACGATCCGCCCTTAGAATAGAGTACTCCGGAGCCCCCCTCGGCCACGGCCCGCCTGGGGATAGATGGGCATGCAGGTGCAGAGGCAGAGGGACGAGGGGCGAGAGACGAGGGGCGAGACCTGCGGCTTTCGGCTTTCCGCTCTCCGCTTTCGGCATTCGGCCACGTAGGGCGTCGCCGAGCAAAGCGAGGCACGCCGGAATTGCTGGGAGGGACAGAGGCACAGAGGGGCACAAGGGGCGAGAGACGAGGGGCGAGAGCTTCGGCTTTCGGCTTGCCGCTTTCCGCTATCCGCTATCCGCATTGGGCCGTGCGGCGCCTACTTGCCCCGCTTGCGGCCGGGCTTCTTCGCTTCGTCCTTCACCGGCTCGCCGAGGATGTATTGCAGCAGGCGCGGCACATAGTTCGCCGTGCGGTTCGAGGCCTGCGCGTCCTTGGTCGGCAGCCTGCGCAGATCGTCCTTCAGGCTGTCGGCCTTGGACCCCAGGGCGTCGACGGCATTCAGGGCCTCCATGGCCACGTAGACCCCGTTGCTCTCGGGCGAGGCGAGCCCCTTGAGCACGGCCAACCCCGCCGCCAGATCCGCCGCGTCGCCATACAGGCCCAAGGCCCGGGCCGCGACGATCCGCACGCTGGGCGATTCATCGCCCAGCGCCTGCCGCAACTCGGCGTGCGCCGCGCGCACCGCGGCCGCTTCGCGAATCAGCAGCCCCGTGGCCGCCCAATAGCGCACCCCGCTGTCCTTGTCGGCCAGCCCCTGGCGTAACTGGGCCTCGGCCCCCGCCGCGCGCGAACTGGCCAATTCGGCCATAGCCAGGATCTTCTCCAGCGGATACTTCTGCGCGTCGTGCCCCAGCTCGTACAGCGAACCGCTGCCGGCGCGGCGGTGCTGCTCGGCCTCGGGCAGGAAACCCACGTCGCGGATCGCCAGCAAGTGCCGCCGATTCGCCTCGCGCAACTCGTCGAGCACGGCGCGCTGGGCCGGCGCATCCACCAGGTTGTGGACCTCGTCCGGGTCGCTGGCCAGATCGTACAATTCCTCGGCCGGCTTGGGCTGCCAGAAGTAGGTCTTGGGCGGCTGCAACTGGCCCGCGTCGAACATCCGCTTCCAGACCTGCGTGGTCGGCGTCTGGAACATATAGGCCAGGTACTGCCCATAAACCAGGTGCGGCAGGTAATTCCGCACATACACGTAGCGCTCGTTGCGCACCGAGCGCACCAGGTCGTAGCGCTCGTCCATGCGTCCGCGGAAGCCGTAGAGGTACTTTCGGGCCGGGGCCTCGAACGAGCCCATGAAGGCCTGCCCCTGCATCCATTGCGGCGCCTTCTGGCCGATCAGGCTCAGCAGGGTGGGGGCCAGGTCCACAAAACTCACCAAGCGCCGCGTGCTGCCGCCGACCACATAGTCCTTGGGGGCCAGGGCGCGGTACTTCTCCGGCACGCTGACGATGATCGCCACTTCCAGTCCCGAGTTGTAGGGCCAGCGCTTGCTCCGCGGCATGCCCGAGCCGTGATCGCCGTAGAAGAAGACGATCGTGTCGTCGGCCAGGCCCGCCTCTTCCAACTCCTTCAGATGCCGGCCGGCAATGGTGTCCATCTCCGTGACCTTGTCGTAGTACTGGGCCCAGTCGTGGCGCACCTCGGGCGTGTCGGGATGATAGGCGGGCAGGGACGCCTGGGCCGGGTCGTGCTTCAACTCGTGCGGGCGCACGCGGATCTGGCTCTCGTGGCTCACCGTGGTGTTGAAGATCGCAAAGAAGGGCTGCCCCGGTTGGCGGTTCTTGTAGTGCGCCTTGCCCGAGCACTCGTCCCACAGCTTGTCCGGCGCGCGCAGGTTGTAGTCGGTCTTGCTGTTGTTGGTGCAATAGTAGCCGCACTGGCGGAGCAGTTCGGGGTACATGTGCATCAGGGCCGGCATGGCCACCTCGCTCCGCATGTGCTCGGCGCCGGCGCTGGGGGGATAAACGCCGCTGATGATCGTGGTCCGCGCCGGGGCGCAGACCGGCGCGTTGGACCAGGCGTTCAGATAGCGCAGGCCGCGGCCGGCCAGCCGGTCGAGGTTGGGCGTCACCGCGTACTTGTCGCCGTAGCAGCCCAGTTCCTGGCCGGTGTCCTCGCAGGTCAGCCAGAGGATGTTCGGCCGATCCGCGGCAGCGCACCAACCGGCCGCGCAGAAGGCGGCAGCACACCACAAAGCCGCGAGACGAACAGAGTGCAGAGACAGCATGGCGGGGTTCCTCGATGATCTTACGTGAAAGGCGCTCCGCGGCGGATCACGCCTGTTGCGGAAAGCCGCATGGAGTTCTGTCATTGCTGAGTGCAGCGGAGAATCCGCCCGGTTTGGCATCCTGCGCTCAGGATGCCCCGGCGTGGACTGTCCGCAACCTATACGAATTACGCCTGCGGCTTTACCTTCTTGGCGCCGGGCTTCTTCTTCGCGCCCGGCTTGGCTTCTGGCTTCTTCTTCGGCGCGCCGCGATTGCTCTCCTCGGGGTCTTCGGCCGGCACCTTCAACTCGGCACGCAGACGCACCAGCTCGGCGGCCAGTTGCTTCTGCACCTGGGCGTATTGCGGGTCGCCGTAGATGCTCCGCAACTGCTTGGGATCGGTCTGCACGTCGTACATTTCCCACTCGTCGATCGGGCTGGAATCGAAGCGATGCGGATAGAAATGGACCAGCCGGTAGCGGTCGGTGGCCACGCCGTAATGGCGGCGCACCTTGTGCACGCCCGGATACTCGAAATAGTGATAATAGAACGCCTTGCGCCAGTCGTCCGGCGTCTGGCCTTTGAGCAGCGGCAGGAAGCTGCGGCCCTGCATGTCGGCCGGCACCTGCACCCCGGCGATGTCCAGGAAGGTCTCGGCGAAGTCCACGTTGGAGACGATGTCCTTGTTGGTGCTGTTCGGCTTGACCACGCCCGGCCAGCGCACCAGCAGCGGCGTGCGCAGCGATTCCTCGTAGATCCAGCGCTTGTCGAACCAGCCGTGTTCGCCCAGGTAGAAGCCCTGGTCCGAACTGTAGACGACGACCGTGTTGTCGGCCAGCCCCGTTTCGTCCAGGTACTTCAGCACCCGGCCCAGGTTGTCATCCACGGCCGCGATGCACCGCAGATAGTCCTTCATATAGCGCTGATACTTCCAGCGCACCAGGTCCCGCCCCTGCAGGTTGGCCTTGCGGAAGGCCTCGTTCTGCGGCTCGTAGGCCTTGTTCCAGGCTTCGAGCTGCTCGGGCGTGAGGTTCGCCGGCGGCACGAGCTTCAGGTCCCGATCGTTCATCGTCTTTTCGATCGTCAGATCCTGGGTCTTGGCCGGCGTGCCGCGCCCCGCATAGTCGTCGAACAGCGTGTCCGGCTCGGGAATGGTGACGTCGTCGTACTTGTGCAGGTATTCGGGCGCGGGGCACCACTCGCGGTGCGGCGCCTTGTGCTGGTACATCAGCAGGAAGGGCTTCTTGGGGTCGCGCTTGGCCTTCAGCCAGTCCAGGGCCAGGTCGGTGATGATGTGCGTCGTATAGCCCGTGTGCTGCACGCGCGTGCCGTTTTCGATCATAGGCGGGTTGTAGTACGGCCCCTGGCCTACCAGCACGCTCCAATAGTCATAACCCTGGGGATCGGTCTCCAGGTGCCACTTGCCGATCACGGCCGTCTGATAGCCGGCGCGCTGCAGCAGCTTGGGCATCGTCTGCTGCGAGCCGTCGAAACGGTTGCCGTTGCAGAAGAAGCCGTTCAGGTGGCTGTACTTGCCGGTCTGGATCACGGCCCGGCAGGGACCGCAAATCGAGTTGGTCACGAAGCAGTTGTCGAACCGCATGCCTTCGCGCGCCAGGCGGTCGATGTTCGGCGTCTGGTTGAGCTTCAGGCCATAGGCGCTCACCGACTGATAGGCGCTGATCGACTGGTAGGCGTGGTCGTCGCAGTAGACCATGAGGATGTTGGGCCGTCGCGCGGGCTCGGCCGCCAGGCCGCGCGCCCCCGCCAGCGTCAGAAACAGCATGCAGCCTGGGACTGCACACGCAGAGAACAAGGACCAACCGTGTCGGCCGTCAGTCGTCGTCATGCGAGTCTCTCCTTGGTTCACCGGCGAGTGCTTGGTCACAGCCTGATCTTGGAATGGGGCGCCACAGGCTCCGCCACGCCCATGATGTCATACCCCGAGCCCGTTGGAAAGAGTGCACCGAGCATGATGCGTAAATCGCCACGCCAGGTGGTCGGATCGCGGCCGAGCACACCAGCCCCGGGGCCATGCGCCTGCCAGATCCTCCGCGAGAGTAGTGACGGCGATTCGCACGGCTACTGCATCAGCCACGCAACTCCTTGGGCGGTGCTATTCTGAGAATCGCCAAGACGCAAGCGAGCCGCAACCGTGTGCGCCCGCCTTCTTTCCCACTCCCCCCTTTTCCGTTTCTCCTTCTTACACAACGGGATACTCGTGGAGCCGCCACAGGCTTGTTTCCGGTTTGGGGGTCGGTACACTCAAGGCTGAGGTATTGCCTGACTGACGCTCGTGGAGATGGTTTGCTGCCCGCGATCAGGAACCGACCTAAAACCACCCCAGGACCTCGGGCGGCCCTGCAAGACCGAACTGCCGACAGGTTTTCGGATCGGCTCCAAGAAAGGCTCCTGCGATGTCCCGACCTTGGCTCTCTGGCTCGCGCCTGGCGTGGCTCCTGGCCGCCTGCGGCGCGATCGGCTTTGGCCCCTCGGCCAGCGCCGCCGACGCGCGGCCGAACATCATCGTCATCTTGGCCGACGACATGGGCTTCTCGGACCTGGGCTGCTACGGCAGCGAGATCCAGACCCCGCACCTCGATCGCCTCGCCTCCCAAGGAATCCGCTTCTCACAGTTCTACAACTGCGCCCTGTGCGGGCCGTCGCGCTCCGCGCTGATGACCGGCCTGCATCCGCACCAGGTGGGCATCCAGAAATGGACCGGGCTGCTCAACCAGCGTTGCGCTACGCTGTTCGAACTGCTCAAACCGGCCGGCTACGCCACCTGCGCCGTGGGCCGGCTCGACATGACCACGGCCGAGGTCTGGCACGACCCGGCCAACATCGCCCACCATGTGGATCGCATCTTCGGCAGCACGGGCCACGCGGGGCCGGGCAACTATTTCAAGGACGTGCGCCACACGGCCTTCTATCGCGACACGGCCCCCTACTCGATTCCCGACGGAGGCTACAAGACCGACCTGATCACCGACTTCGCCGTCGAGTTCATTCGCTCCGCGGCGCAGAAGGGCACGCAGCCTTTCTTCCTCTACGTGGCCCATTACGCGCCGCATTGGCCCCTGCACGCCAAGCCGGCCGACATCGCCAAGTACCGCGAACTGTACCGCAAGCTGGGCTGGGACCAGGCGCGCCAGGATCGTTTGCAGCGGCTCATCGCCCAGGGTCTGCTGCCGGCCGGCACGCGCATGGCTCCGCGCGATCGCCGCGCGCCAGCCTGGGAAGAGGCCGAGTTCAAGGACTGGGAGGCCGAGCGCATGGCCACCTTTGCCGCGCAGATCGACTGCCTGGACCAGAACGTGGGCCGGCTGCTGGACGCCCTGCGCGGCAGCGGCGCCGAGCGGAACACGCTGGTCTTCTTCCTCTCCGACAATGGCGCGTCGGACCAGGCCGTTGGCGCGTTGGACACGCCCAAGCAGACGTGGCGCAGCGACGGCACGCGGACCAACGTGGGCAACAAGCCCTCGATCCAGCCCGGCCCGGCCGAGAACTTCGTCACCGCCGGGCCGGCCTGGTCCTGTCTGTCCAATTCGCCCTGGCGCGATCACAAGTCGTGCAATTACGAGGGCGGCATTGCCGCGCCGCTGATCGTCTGGTGGCCCGGGGTGATCTCGCGCCCGGGGAGCGTGAGCCACGAGTTGGCGCACATCACCGACGTCACGGCGACCTGCCTGGACGTGGCCGGCGTGACCTATCCCGCGCGGTTCGCCGACCGCGAGGTCTTGCCGCTGGCCGGCCGCTCTCTGGAGCCGGTGCTGCGGGGCGGCCAGCGCCCCGGCCACGCAGTCCTCTGCTGGAACACGTCCGGGGCCAGGGCCGTGCGCATGGGGCCATGGAAGCTGGTCGCCGCGCGCGGCGGCGCGTGGGAGTTGTACGACCTGAGCGTGGATCGGGCCGAGACCAACAACCTCGCCGGCCAGCATCCGCAGCGCGTGCAGGAAATGGCCCAAGCCTACGAACAATGGCGCGCCCAATAGCCCCGCGGCCGTCTATGCCTCGGCGATGACAGGCAAGTTCGCTCTTATTGATACCGGCGCAGCCAATGATCGCAATGCCGTGCGGAACGGTCATTGGCAATGCGGACCTCAATAGGACCTATCCCATAACCACCCCAGGTACGTCGGACGGCCCAGCGGGACTGAGCTGCCGGTAGGTTTTGGGACCGGCTCTAAGTAACGTCCGCCCCGACGGGGCGTGGATAACATAGCCCAGGGTTGCCGCGCAGCGGCTACCCTGGTGTACATTCGCGCGCATGCCCGACACCCTGAAAGGGTTGTATTCGGAGATCCGCCATGTCGCAGTCGTTGTCCAACGTGTTGGTCCATGTCACGTTCTCGACCAAGGAGCGGCAAGCACTCCTGCGGCCTAACAGCCTGCGCACGGAACTCCATAGATATCTTGCCGGCATCTCCAGCCAGCTTGACTGCCCGTCAATCGCTATCGGCGGCACAGAGGACCACGTACACGTCTTGGCACGCCAATCGCGCACGCTTTGTCTGGCCGACTGGATCAAAGAGCTGAAGCGAGGTTCATCCCTCTGGATCAAAACGAAGTCCCCTGCCTTTGCAACCTTTCGATGGCAGGCGGGCTACGGTGCCTTTTCGGTGAGTCAGTCCCAGAGCGGCCGAGTAGATCGCTACATCGCAGGCCAGGAGGAGCACCACCGCAGGTTCTCCTTTCAGGACGAACTGCGGCAACTGCTGTTGAAGCACGGCATCGCATTTGATGAGCGATATGTCTGGGATTGACCGCCACGATTCAACCCTTTCAGGGTTGGATGCGGGAATGGCTCGTGACACCGGGGTAGCCGCTGCGCGGCAACCCCGGCCTATGCTATTTCGCCCCTTCGGGGTGAACATTGTCGCATGCCGTACAGAGATGTCACGCCGAAGTACCGATCGTCCCGTCCCAACCATGAACCGCGCGGCGGCAATCGGTCGGACTGTCTGGCGTCCTCCACCGCAACGCGCTGACAGCATATTGCGGTGCCGGGGCTTGTATCCGTGGTCACGGGCGAGGCCCCGACAAGACGGCGCGCGACACGTCTTCCCACTTCTCTCGCCCCTCGCCTCTCGCCTCTCGCCCCTACCCCCTCACCTCACCCACAGCCGCGCCGCTTCCTCGGCCTTGAGCGCCCGATCGAACACGGCGATCTCGTCCAACCGGCCTTCCCAGTTGCAGGCGTTGTCGCTGCGGCCGCCGAAGAAGCACTCGTCCAGATCGGCGGGGAAATCGGCTGCCGCCTTGGCCTCGATTTCCGGCTTGCCGTTGAGATACACGCGCACCGCCTGGCCGTCGCGCACCAGGACGACGTGCTGCCATTGCCAGCGCGGGACGTCGGTCTTGCCGGCCACCGCCTGGCCGCCGTCCTTCCCATGGAAGAAGACCAGCTTGCCCGTGTGGCCGCTCGTGCCGCCGACGCCCAGGTGATCGCCATAGGCGTCCAGGCCCTGGTCGCGGCCGCGCGAGAAGAGCCAGCCGCTGACCTCGCGTCCCTCGTTGGGCATGCCGTTCCACAGCCACAGGGAGATCGAATAGCGATCGCCCAGCGCGCCCAGCCGCGCGCGCAGGCGCGCCCCGACAAAATGCGGCGCGCGGTTGATCTGCTCACCCGTGCAGAAGTCGGCCGAGCGCGCCCCTTCCAGGTAGAAGGTGATGGCCGGCTCGTACACCGCGTGATGCCCGTGCGCGCTGGCGTCGGCCGCGTGCGGCGCGTTGAACTCGTTCAAGCGCCAATATGCCGTGGGGCGCAGGGCAAGGATCGCCTGGGCGGCCGGGCCGTCGCTCAGCTTCCACGGCCGACGTGGCCGGCCGCTGACGGCTTCCAGCAGTTCGATATCCGCTTCGGCGATCTTCGGCTCGGCCTGCACCTCCAGGCCGGCCGAGCGCGCCGGCCAGGTGTTGTAGCCGCCGAATGGATACTGCTCCGGCGGCGGAATGTAGCCGTCGCCCCCGTTGGCCAGTTCGATGACCATGGTCTGCTCTAGCGGGCTGGCCGCCTTGATCTTCAGGCCCGTCACGGCGTAGGTCTCGCAGGGCGTGGTGGCGATGCCGATCTCGCCCACGCGCAGGGCCTGGACCACGATCTCCGTCTGCTGCCGCTCGGCCAGCAGGATCTGCTCGCGCGCATAGACCTCGGTGGTTGTCTTTGGCAGGCGCTCGCCCATCTCGGCCACGATGCGTTGGGCCCACTCCAGGCGCTGCTTGTCCGGCAGGCGATAGCTCAGCGTCATCCGGCGTTCGGCCATGGCCAGGTCCACGTCCGCGCGATAGCGGATGCCCTGGTAGGCCTTCATCGCCAGATCCACCAGCCCGCGGGCATACTCGTCGATCGTCTGCTTGGCGTTCCATTCGCTCTGGGGCCGGGTGTAGTCGCGGCGCCAGATGTCGCCGCTGCAGCCGTGCGACATGATGCCCACGAAGGCCGGCTTGCCCTCGACCGCCTGCGGCGCGATCCGCTGCCTGAGCCCCTCGCAGAACAGGCCGTAGTAGTCCGGGCTGATATACTGATCGCCAAAGTAGTGCATGGAGAAATTGGCCAGCACGGCCAGCGCGCGCCCGTCGCGCGCCTGGATCGCCAGCAGCGCCAGATCCGGGTCCTCCGGGCCGGCCTCGCCCGTCACGTCGTCCCAATTCCGTCCGGCGTGCATGTTGGCACGCACCGTCTGGTTGCCGAAGGGGTCTTCGGCCACGCGGTCCGGCCGGCGGATCCATTGGCGCAGGGCGGTGAACTCGGCCGCCGCGATCTTGGCAAAACCGACCTGCGCCGGCTCGACGGCGGCCTGCGCCGCGGCGATGGCCTCGACGATCTTGTCGCGCAAGAAGGGCCCGTACACCGGGTCCGGCTCGGTGCCCAGGCAGCCCATCACCGACGGCACGCTGTGCGCGTGGGTCGCCGAAACCAGGATGCGGTCCTTGGCGATGTTCGTACGCTTCTCGGCCAGCGTCTTGGCCTCGTCCAAAAAGGGCCGGCCCAACATGCAGCTATCCACGACCACCAGCGCGATCTGCGTCTGGCCGTCGGTCAACACCATGGCGCGCGCGTAGATCGGCGCCTTGATCTTGTCCACCGACCGGCTGAGCATGCCGCCATTGACCAGCACCGGCAGGCTTTGCGGCGTGATGTCGACAGCCACGGCGCCGGCCTTGAACTCGGCTTGGGCCGGCAGGCCGCTCAGCGCCAACAGGGTCAGAGCCAAGGCGACACGTTGCTTGCCGAACAGGTGCGAATGGTGACCGGCGGCCGAATTCATGGCGATCTCCCTGGCAGTCTGAGAAAGGGGGTGCGTCGAGCGGATCGCGGGGGGCCCCCATTATCGCGCCCCGCGCACCTCGTTTTCAAGAGGCTTGGGTACACTTTGCCCCACCCCAGATTGCAACGATCCGCGCACCGTTCATACAATGGAGGCTTTGACCTACGCGCTGGCCAGGCACTGGTCAGGATGGGTTCTGCTCCCTCACTGCAACTCAAGAGGCAATCACCATGAAGGCGTCCGGCGTCGGTTTCGGCTTCACCCTGGCACTCGCTTGCACGGTCCTGGCTGCTGCTGGCACGGCCCACGCTGGGGATCGCCAGAAGATCCTCATCACCAGCACGGCCGACCGCACCGAGCAACCGTCCTATCTGATCGTGCCCGACGGGTTCGATCCCAAGGGGCCGCCGGTGCCCCTGTTGGTCTCGCTGCACACCTGGAGCCACAACGTCGAGCAACGGCACAAGGGTTTCGAGCAGGGAGCCGAGAAGCTCGGTTGGCTGTTCCTGCTACCCAACTTCCGCGGCCGCAACGAACAGCCCGAGGCCTGCGGCTCACTCTTGGCCCAACAGGACATCCTCGACGCGGTCGATTGGGTCCTGGCGCACTACCCGGTCGACCAGCGGAAGATCTACCTCTGCGGTCTGTCGGGCGGAGGGCACATGGCCATGCTCATGGCCGGCCGCTATCCGCAGCGTTGGACGGCCGTGAGCGCTTGGGTCGGGATCAGCGACCTGCGCACGTGGCACCAGCGGCACGCTCAGGACAGCTACGGCAAGATGCTGCGCGCCTGCTGCGGCGGAGCGCCCGGCGACAGCCCCGCCGTGGACGAGCAGTATCGGCTGCGCTCGCCGATCACCTGGATTGCCGCGTCCAAGGACCTGCCGCTGGACCTGGCCGCCGGCGTGCACGACGGCCACAAAGGCTCGGTGCCGGTGCGGCAGACGATCGATGCCTTCAACGCCGTGGCCCAGGCCCAGGGCCTGCCCGGCGTGAGCGAAGAGGAAATCCAGCAGATCTCCCGGCCCGACGGCCGCCTGGACAAGCCGCTCCCCTCGGACCAGCCCGAGAAGTCCGACGTGGGCCGCGCGATCTACTTGCGGCGCACGGCAGGCAAGGCACGGGTCACGATCTTCGAGGGAGGCCACCAGCGGCTCGACTCGGCCGCTTTGCAGTGGCTCAGCCAACAGAGCAAGTAGCCCCGCCTCTCGTTACTCCAAGGGTAGCGCCGCGCGATCGGCAATCAGCACCGGCGCGTCGTAGCAGGGAATCCGGCTGAAACGCACGGCGTCCCCCTGTTGCTGCCAGTTCGCCGCCGGAATGGCATAGGCCCGGCCCGTGCGCAGATCCACGTACAGCGGCTCGGCGAAGCTCGCACCGTGGAGGACGAAATCCACCGGGCGCTTGGCATTGTCGTTGGACGGGACCTGGTCGTTGAACCAGACGGTCACGATCGTGCGCTCACTGGGCTGATGGCGATAGCCGTAGACCGACAGCGGCAACTCGGCCGGCGCGGTCTCGTGCCGGAAATCCTTGATCCGCGCCAGGCGATCGTCGAAGATGGCCGTCAGGTGCTGCACGGCGTGGTAGGCCGGCTTGGGCCGTTGGACGGTCATGTCGTCGCGCGCCAGCAGCAGCCCCTTGCGGTTCATCTCGTCGGGATACTTCATGTCGACGATGCCGAAGCAGGACGATGGCTTGTCGCGGCCCAGGTCGCCCAGCAGGCGCCGCAGCACGTGCTTGGCCTGGATCAACTCGGTCCAGGGATAGTTGGCCATCGCGCGCGTCTTGCCCAGCGCCGAGGGGCAGCCCGCCTCGCCTTGCCGGATCACGATCCGCGCCTCGTACTTCTGCACGACCTTGGCCAGTTCGATCTCCGGATCGGTGATGTCGGGATTCTGCTGGTGCCGGTGGTGCGAGATCTGGTCGATCAGGTGCAGCTTGTTCTGCTGCTGGACGATCGCGAGCACCTTATCGGCGTACTTGTAGTTCACGCGGCTGCCCAGCGCGAAGGCAATGACCGTCCCCTTCGGTTGCACCGCCTTGATCGTCTCGGCGGTGAGGATCAGCAGCCGCGCATAGTCGGGCGCGGCCACCTTGTAGTTGGGCTCGTTCCAGATTTCCCACTCGTCGATCACGTCCTTATAACGCGTCACGGTGGCTTTGACCCAGGCCTGCCAGGCCGCCAATCCCGCCGCGGAAGTTGGCACGTTTCCGTGCAGATTCGTGCCCCCGCCCCCCTCGTACAGCAAGTTGCCGTACGACAGGCACATCCACGGCTTCACGCCCTGCTTGGGCATGTCGAAGACCACCGTGTCCAGCCAGGCCCAATCGTACACGCCCTGTTGCTGTTCGGTCTTGGCCCAGCCGCCCTGAATCCGCGCCTTCTTCGCCCCCAGCGGTCCCAGCCAGGCCTTCCAGTTCTCATAGACCGTGTAGTCCCGGTCCATGGTTTCGGCCCCGACCGACCAGTTGGAACTGGCGATCTCCTTGGCGTGCCGCGGCCGGATCTTGCCGGCCAGCGCGAAGCCGATCCCCTCTTCATCGCCGGCTGCCGCGGCCGAAGTGACGAGCATCAACAACAGACAGGCCATCGAGCAGATGTGTTTCATGGTGATCGTCCGCGAAATGGAGTCAACAGGATTGG
>CALARR010000404.1 GCA_937889015.1 uncultured Planctomycetales bacterium
CTCCGTGATCTGCTTCCCGCTGGGCGTGATTTCGTACACCAGCACGTTCGTGGCCCAGTACTTCGGGGCAGGCCATCCGCGGCGGATCGGCCACATGATGTGGCAGGCGGTGTGGCTGGCGATGTTCACCGCCCCCCTGGTGCTGTGTACCGTGCCCCTGGCCCCCTGGGTCTTCAGACTGGTCGGACATGAACCGGCGGTGGCGACCCTGGAGGTCACCTATTACCAGGTCTTGGCTTTCGGAGCGGGCGGGGTCCTGCTGAATGGGGCTGGCGCGGCCTTCTTCACCGGACAGGGCCGCACGCGCGTGGTGATGGTCGTCGACGGCCTGGCCGCGCTGCTCAATGTGGTGCTGGACTATGCCTGGGTCTTTGGCTGCTGGGGCTTTCCGGAAGGCGGGATCGCCGGCGCGGCCTGGGCCACGGTCGTGGCCCAGTGGAGTTCGGTGCTGATGTACGCCTGGGTCATCAGCCGGCCGTACTACAACCGCCGCTACGCCGTGGCCGCCGGTTGCCGCTGGGACCGCGCGCTGCTGGCCCGGTTGTTCCGTTACGGCGGCCCCAACGGCCTGCACTGGCTGGTGGAGGTCGTGGCTTTCACGCTCTTTATCCTGCTGGTGGGCCGGTTGGGCGAGACGGCGATGGCCGCCACGAACCTGGCCTTCAACGTCAACAGCATGGCCTGGTTCCCCATGCTCGGGCTGGGCATCGCCCTATCGACCCTGGTGGGCCAGCAATTGGGCGCCAACCGCCCCGACATGGCCGCGCGCGCCACCTGGACCGCCCTGTGGATCGCCCTGTTGTACATGGGCTTCTTCGCCCTGCTGTACGTCGCGACCCCCAACCTGTTCCTGCTGGGACACGCGGCGGGCACCGATCCGGAGCAGTTCGAGATCATCCGCGACACGACGATCGTTCTGCTGCGGTTCGTGGCCGCCTATTGCCTGTTCGACGCCCTGAACGTGATCTTCTGCAGCGCGATCAAGGGGGCCGGCGACACGCGCTTCGTGCTGCTGAACGTGTGCCTGCTTTCGCCCCTGCCGGTCGCGGCCACCTGGTATGGAATCGCCCGACTGGACTTCGGGCTGTTGTGGGCTTGGGCCTGCATCACGGCCTGGGTCTGCCTGCTGGGGTTGATCTACCTGGCACGCTTCGTACAAGGGCGGTGGCGCAGCATGCGCGTCATCGAACCGGAGTTGCTGGCACCCAGCGAACGGCCGACTGAATCGTGCGCCGCGACGATGGATTGCGAAGACGATCCTCGCGATGAACCGCTGGAACTCACGCCCAGGAGTTGAACGGACGGAACGAAGCCCGGGATCTCGCACGTTGGGAGCAAGCTGCCGCGTGCCGGCCAGGCCGTCACGCGTCTGACAGATCCTTCGCCGGACAAGTCGTCGTCAGGCACGGAGTGCCTGACCTACCGGGGGAGCCCTCACGCGTCTTGGGTCTGGCGCGTGTCCTTACAGGCCGAACCAGGGGGAGCCGTACCAGGTGTCGGGCCTGTCCGAAACCTCGGCGCGCACATCGTCGCGGTCGTGGTCGCGCCCGTCCTCTTCCTGGAGCCACTTCCAGGCCGCATCGACTTCCGACTTGTCGAAGTACCGCACCTCGGCTTCGCTGAAGGGCATGCAGAAGTTGGCCATCCACTTCTCCCACTTCCGATCGCCGACCGTGGCAATCCGCTCGAAGTCGGAATAGTGTTTGAGGCCGAACTTCAGATCGTCCCAGGCGGCGTGTAGATCCCAGCCGTGGAAGTCCTCCAACTGGATGAACAGCCGCACCTTCCCCTCGGCCGTCAAGATGGTCTCCATCTGGGGCACAAACTGCCGATAGTCCTCATCGTGCAGCTTGCCGCAGAACTTCAGGCCCACCACCTTCGGCAAACCGGTCTCAATCGTTTCGATCATGATCGTGTCTCCTCAATTGAGCCTTGGATCGATCATGCAACGCAGGCCGGGCCGCGACCGGAGATTGATCGCGGGAGGCCGGGCTCGCGCACAACGCCGGCGCCGCGTCGCGCTACCTTGCCTGGAATCAGGAGGAAAGATCCACCAAGAGCCTATCCCACAACCATCGCGGCTGGCGCGCCCGGCCCAACGGGACCGAACTGCCGACAGGTTCCGGGACCGGCTCCTAGAGAATGCTAGGCGCGAAGCACACGCCGGCGAATAACCCTGGCGGCGGAGGCAAGTCCACCGTGCCTGGCTGTGGCCAGAAAGGGTTGATCCACAGCCCTCAATTCTGTGCGACCCGACGGCCCTATTGCCTCTCAGGTACGCAGTGCCGTGAGGCCGAGGGGCGTTCCGCCGCCGCAGACGCGATCCGGCAGATCGGACGTGCGCATAGCGTCGTTAGGCACGGGCGTGCCTGACCTGCCGGAGATCGAGTTCACGTTTCCACGCGAGGCTCGGACGGGATGGGCTCGTTGGGCCGCACTCCGTACTTGCGCTGCCGCGCCCGGCCGTGAGGACAGCCCCCAAACGTCACCAGCAGTTCGATGGCCTGCAGGAATCGCGCGAAACGCTGGCCCTGCCGGGCGCGCGTGCAGATCGGACACTGTTTTTCGCAATATTCCGGGTCCGCCATGATCGACTCCCCCTGTCCCCAATTCGTTTCTGTTGCCGAACGCCCGCGCCAGGTCATCCTGAGCCAAGCGAAGGATCTCGAACTCGGCCGATTCTTCGCTTCGCTTCAGAATGACAGACCTCCAGGGCTCTGTCCGCAACAGAAACCGATCCAGATTTTCTCCGCGCTATCACTGTGGTCCCAGGTACGCAAACCGGGGAACCGCTTTCCCTGCCACCTGCACCTGCTCCACGAACATCGCCAGCGGGCGCACCCACAGGCTGCGGTCGTCGTATTCCTTGCGGTAGACGACCAGTTCCTCCTCCGTTTCGCTGTGCCGGGCGACTCCGATCACCGTGTAGTCCTTGCCCTTGTAGTGCCGGTAGCGGCCGAGTCGAACGGTAGGCATTGGCGATATCCGTAAGTGGTGAAGCAGTCAGATCTTGTTCATGGTACAATGCGGCCCAGGACAACACCATGCCCGCGAAGGCAAACGGCAATCACACTCGGCAAGAACGAACGGAAACCATCATGGCTCGACTGAGCGCCGGCCTGCTGATGTACCGCATCTGCCAGGGGGCGATCCAGGTTCTGCTGGCCCATCCCGGCGGCCCCTACTTCCAAAACAAGGACGAAGGGGCCTGGTCGATCCCCAAGGGTGAACCCAACGCCGACGAAGACCTGCTGCTGACCGCGCAGCGCGAGTTCGCGGAAGAGACGGGCATCCAGCCCAGCGGACCGTTCACCCCCTTGCGGCCCATTCAGCAGAAGGGCGGCAAGATCGTCCACGCCTGGGCCTTCCAGGGCGACTGCGACCCGGCCGCCATCCGCAGCAACACGTTCCGCATGGAGTGGCCGCCGCGGTCGGGAAGGCAGCAGGAATTCCCGGAGATGGACCGGGCCGAGTTCTTCGATCTGGCCACGGCGCGGAAGAAGATCAAGGCGGGCCAGGAGGCCTTGTTGGACGAGTTGGCGGCGATTCTCGAAACGCCGTAGTGTCGTGCGTCTCGCAGATGGACAGTATGGGGTGCCAATCCCGCAGGTTGCCTACAATACGGCCCCTCAAATCCGATTCACTACACTAGCACTTGCCATCGCCTCTGCGATCTTCCAGGTACCGATCCCTGCCAAAGGTGAACCGCAGAGCGACGACCAAGGCCAGGCTGCCCAGGACGTAGGCGGCCGAAAGGGCCGCGAACCCGTAGGACAGACCGCGCCCGTCGTCCCAAGCCTCGCGCGCCTGGCCGAGCAGCCAAGGGGACACCGATCCCGCCACGAAGGCGAGCATGATCTGCACCCCCAGCGCCGAGGAGCGATAGCGCGGCGGAATCACGTCGAACAAGGACGAAGGCGTGTTGGACTGATAGGTCCCCTGACACAGGCCCAGCGCGAGCATGCCGCAGCAGGTCAGCAGCAGGTTGCCGGCCAGGCTCAGCAGCAGCAGTGCCGGCGCACAAAGCAACATGAAGACGCTCTGCAACTGGAGACGGAAGCGCGGTTGCGCCACCACCATCCGGTCGGAGATTGCTCCTCCCAACAGGACTCCTAGCATCGCGGCCAGGTACTGGCAGACCATAGCCAGACCGCCGGCCGCGGTCATCGACAACTCGAACTTCTCCTGGAGAAAGCTGGGGGCCCAGACCACGTAGGCGTTGTTCACCAGCACGACCGCCGTGAAGCTGACCGTGATCAGCAGCGCCGTCGGAGTGCGGAGCAGGACCCCCAGGGCCTCGGTCGGCGTGACGCGCGGCGTCATGGCTTGTGGATGCGGTTGGACTTCCGCCGGCGCGTCCTGCAACCGGAACACGAAGACCCCGCCCAACAGGATTCCGCACGCGCCATAGAGGAAGAAGGCGTAGCGCCACCCCCAGTGGTCGGCGATGTATCCCGCCAGCACGCCGCTGATCATCATGGCCACGTACAGCGCGGCCTGATGGATCGACATGGCGGTCGTGCGCGTGCGTTTGTGAAACGCGGCCAGCAAGGGATAGGCGGCCGGGGAGTAGAACGACTCGCCCCAGGCGGTGGCCACGCTGCGCAGCAGGATCAGCCCCACGAGCCCGCTGGTCAGGCCTGTGAACAGGGTCGCGGCGCTCCAGAAGACGAGGCTGCAAGTGACCACCCACTTGCGGCTGAAGACATCGCCCACGTAGCCCGCCACCGGCATCATCACAGCCAGGGCCAGGAAGAGCGTGGCCCCCACCAGGCCCACCTGCTCGCTGGTGAGCCCCAGGTCGCTCTGGATCGCGGGCAGCACCACGCCGAAGATGGCCCGGTCGGCCTGGTGCAGGAAGAAGGCACCGCAGAGCAGTCCCAGCAGTTCCCAGCGGTAGTACTTGTGAAGCGTCATGGCGACGTGAATTGATGCACATTGTTCACGGCTGCAGCTCATAGAGCACCGTGCAGGGCGCATCGAGCGTATCGGTGAAACGGCTCACGTTCTCGCCCAGCACCCGCCCGCTGAACAGCTCAACGACCCGCCGGCACGGCTTGGGTAGGACCACCGTGCGCGGCCCGCCGGTGATCGTGTGCAGGGCGATCAGCCGTTGGTTGGCGTAGAGCGGTTCCTCGACGTCACAATAGATATGAACGCCCGCCTCGCGCGCCAGCTTTGCCAGCACGCCCGCCGGCACGTTCGGCTGGGGCGAATAGACCGAGCGCCAGCCGTCCATCTGGCGAGTGGTCAGTTCCTGGGTCTCCCAGGGAATGCCGGTCAGCTTTTCCACCTGGCTGGGATCGTACCTTCCGTCGGCGATGATGCCGGGCGAATAGCCCCAGAGCACGGTCTTGCCGCCGGTGCAGACTTTTTGTCGCAACAGTTCACGGCGTTGGGCGTCGACCACGAACAGGTTGGGCAGGAAAACCATCTTGTAACGCGACATATCGAGCGTCGCCAGGTCGGCGAACGAATAGAGGTCGTAGGGGGTGCCCATGCGGAACAGCCCGTAGCGCTGCTTGGAAAGCAACTCGGCGCGGATTTTGGCCTTCGAGTCGAAGTAGTACATGCTCTCGGCGTCGACCAAGACGGCCACCTGGGCCACCGATTGTTCGCGGGGCTGGGCCAGGCGGTCCCACAGCTTGCGCATCTGGGTGATGGATTCGAAGATCCCCTCGCCCTCGAACCAGTGCCCGAACAGGTCGAACCAGTAGGTCGAGATGCCGCTGATCAGGCGCAGCGAGAACTCGCGGCGCAGGCCGGCGATGCTGGAGGCCTCGTCGGTGAAACCGCTCTCGTGGCCCGGCACGGTACGGCCCAACAACGTCACGCCGCGCGCGGTGTGGGTGCGATGGTCCATGCTCATCAGGAATCCCTTGTTGTGATGCTGGATCGAGCTGATGGGAACCATGAAACCGCTGGCCCCGCCAAGCTGCCGGTCATGATACGAACCGGGGGAGATGAACCAATCCAGGTCGGACGAGGCGTACACGCGGTCGAAGTCCAAATGGCCGTTGTAAAGCAGGTCGGCCGTGAGCTCCATGATGTAGCCGTAGCAGAGGCCCAAGGGCGCCCGATGCTGGATCACTTCCTGCGTGGCGGCGGCGAAGTAGAGAATCGTGTCGGCGATCAGCCAGTGCGAGAACTTCCAATAGTGGATGGCCAAGGCGTCGTCGACCGGATCGCGAAACGGACCGTGCGAAGCGTGATCGCGGACCGAGGCCGGCGGAATGTCGATCGGATCGGGCTGGCCGCGCTGGATCATCCACTTTCGCCAGGCCTCACGGCGAATCCGACTCTCCTCGCCATTGCTCCGGTCAAGCCACTCGATGGTCGACCCGCAAGCAAGGAAATAGCCGATGATCACATCCTGGTGCTTGGATTCGAGATGCCGCAGCACGGCCTGCAGGTATTCACGCGTGTCTTCGCGCCAGACCTTGCTGGCCGCCACGCGGCCCAGTTCGTCGAAGCTGTCGTTGCTCCGCCGCAGCCGGCACCACCAGGTGGGCGTGTTCAGGTCGAGGAAGAAGATGAACTTCGCCTTAGGGTTCACGGCCAGCTTGTCGGTCACCTGGCGGTCGAGACTGTCGAAGTCGTACTTGCCCGGGCCAGTCCAGATGGGCGGATAGGCGGGGTTGTACGGCACGCCCGGCATGCTCAAGACGTTGGCCGGAAAGATGACCACGGTGTTCACGCCAGCCTTGGTGAACTGGCGCAGCGTCTCGGCGTTGGGGGCATAGGTGTTGAAGCCGAACCAGCGCGGCGGATCGGCGGCAAGACAATTGGGAGCCTGCCAGCATGCGGCGATAAAAAGAAACAGCAAGGCGCCAAGGCGAAGCGACGGGCTTGTCCATCGAAGTGCGGTTCGCATGATCGATCAGCTCCTGGAGGGATGTGAGCAAGTCACGACTGCCGCGTCGCGACTAGACTGGGTCCGGCCGGTTGAACTTGTCTTTCAGCCTCGCAATTGCCACTGCCACGGGTGAAGGCGTTTCTTCACCCGGCTTGGTCATGTGGGGCAGTTCTGCCATGGTTTCGTGCAGGGCGTAGCAGGCGGTTTCATAGTCGACTCCCGCTTGTTCCGCCACCAGGCGCGTACCGCGATCCACCAACTTCTTGTTGCTGGGATTCATATACGCCATGCTATTGCCCACCAGCCGACCCAACCGCGCAGCCGTGAGCGTGGAAACGGTGTTTAAGATCAACTTGGCGGCCAGGCGATCGGCCAGGCAAAGGAGCGACTCGGATCGTCGCACCGGCAAGTGCCAGACCGTCGAGGCCAGGTCCACAGGCGATGCCGCAGCGCCCAGCACGATCGCCGCACGCTTCGCGAACGGGGCGACCGTCGCGGCGAAGGCCTGTTGCAGCGCGTCGCGCGCGATGGCCAGCCGCCGGGCCTCGTCTGCCCGGACGATGAGGATCGCTGCGTCGTCGGGGCCACGGTGGCGCGACGGATCGTCCTCATTGCCAATGAGGAACTTGCGCATCTCGTCGGCATCCAGACGCGGCGGCTGTTCTTGGAGTTCGATCGGCGCGTCCATCTCCCGGTAGGCCTGGCGGTCCCATGTCAGGCAGCGCGGATCGCGGCGGAGCACCTGGCGCCAGGCCTCGGGCGTCGGCAGACGCGGATTCTTCACAAACGCCCACGGCGGCGGCGAAACCGGGTCGTCGCACGCCCGAAACCGCGGAAGCATGAACGTCGGCGACCGTTCCGTGGTGTCGGTGAAGATGTCCAGCAGGCACTCGTCCGCCAGGTAGGTCACCAATCCCTTTCGCTGATAGACCTCCTCTTCGTAGCGAATCCACGCTGTCATCGTGGCCACGGCCTGGGGGTGGCTCAGGTCATCCAGCAGTTGTGCAAAGCAGCGGCAATAGTCGGCCGTGGAGCGGGGCACGATGGAAAGCTGCTTCAAGGCCGGCGCATGGAGGTGTGTTCCCAGCCACTCGACCAGTGCCATCTCCATCGCGTCGCCGACGACGAGCAGTTGCGTGCTGGTGGATTGCATGCGAGTGGAACCCGTGACGGCCATGGGGCCGTTGTTCAGGCAGAGCTTAACGATCCGCGGGTCCTCGATCACCTGCCTGGCTCGCTCGATGTGGCGGGCGGCCACGTCGGCGGGGGTGTTGAAGACGAGGAATGTCGCGGCCCCGTCGTCGACCGCCTGCCATAACGTGCCCAGCACCGAGCTGGTCTCGGCCGTGCCGGTGAAGCCCACCAGGAGGTCGCCCTGGCCCAGATGCGCCTCTTGGACCTGTCGCCGAGCGAAGACGCCGTAGTCTTCGAAGTTCTCCACCGAACGGACCAGCGCGTAGTCGCCACCGGTCATGATGCTGATCACGTGGTCTTCGAGGTTGGGCACTCGGCCGGCGATTTCGGGGTGTTGCCAGCGCAGATCCTGCCAGAACCCTCGCCAGCTTGCCTCCAGCAAGATGCTCAACCGCCCTGTGGCGCCGCATCCGGAGAAGCAGATCCGGCCTCCGTGCTCCAGCGTCCGTTGCATTGCCGCCAGCAGTTGGCCGAATTCCGGACCGGCGAAACCCCGCTCGGCCACGGCCTGGATGTCGCGATCCACGGCCTGGAGCATGCGGATCGCCGCCTCGATATCTGCCTGAGCCGTTTCGGCCAGTCCGGTGGTCTTGGGGTTGGCCTGCTCGATATGCAGCACGCCCAGGCGAAACTGCTTCTGGTGATCGAGAAAGTCCTGGGCCTTGCGACGCGCTTCCTGAAGGAGAATCGCCGCGTGAAGATCGTTGTTGCTGCTCGCTTCCACGGGACACCTCGGATGCTTCCGGTTCCGGCAGGCCTGTTCTCCAGTGTAGGCGTCGGGCAACCGGCCGCAATGACACTTTCGATCACCCCAACTGTCATTTTCGCCCACATGCGCGCCGCGGGCGCCTGGCACCCAGCGCGCCGCCATGCCATAATCGATGGGTCGCCTGTATTGAGGGAAAGCATGTCGCAACCGCCCCGAGTCGGACTGCTGATTCTGTCCAGCCTGGACTATGGCCGGGGATTGCTCCGCGGAATCGCCTCCTATGTCCAGGCCCACGGCCCATGGACGATCTTCCATCGCGTCGGGCTCGCGCCGGATCGGATCTCGCCCCAACTGCGAAAATGGCGTCCTCACGGTTTGATCGGCCAATTCCGGACGCGGGCCATTTTGCGGCAAGTGGAGCGGCTGGGGATCCCGGCCGTCGATCTGCTCGGCCGGTACCATGCGGCGAGCATCCCGCGGTTCCAGATCGATCATGCCGCCGTGTCGCGGCTGGTGATCGACCACTTCTTCGAATTGGGTTACCGCAACTTCGCGTTCTGCGGCTTCAAAGGGATTCACTATTCCGAGCGACGGCAGAGAGCGTTTGTCGACATCGTGCGCGCCAGAGGGCACTCGCCCGACGTTCTTCTCGGCATCTTGCCCAGCGATGCGTCCGGGCCCTTCGACATTGAATCCGCGGCCCAGTTCGACGTCGAGGCGATCGGCACGTGGCTCCATTCGCTGCCCAAGCCGCTGGCCGTGATGGCCGCCACCGACATGCGCGCGGTGCAGGTCTTGGCGGCGTGCCGGCTGGCAGGCCTGAAGGTGCCCGAGGAAGTGGCCGTGATGGGCGTGGGGAACGACGAGGTGCTCTGCCACCTGGCGGATCCTCCCCTGACCAGCGTGGCCCTGCGTGCCGACCAACTCGGTTACCAGGCCGCCGCCTTGCTCGACCAGATGCTGCACGGCCGGCAGCCCACCAGCCAGGAAACGCTCGTCGAACCGTTGTGCGTGGTTTCCCGGCAGTCGACGCAAGGACCGGCAGTCACCGACCCCGAGGTGAATGAAGCCCTGCACTACCTTCGCGCGCACTTCAAGCAGGGCACATCGATCGCCGCCGCAGCGCAGCACGTCGGCCTCTCGTGCAACAGCCTGCGGCGACGGTTCATGCACACGCTGCGACGCGCGCCGCGGGAAGAACTCGTTCGCATTCAGCTTCGCTACGTGCAGGAACTGCTGCGCGACACGGACCTTCCTCTGACGCGGATTGCGGAGTTGGCCGGCTTCAACTACTGCGAGTGCATGCTGAAGCTCTTCCGGCGAAAGGAGGGCCTGACGCCCAGCCAATACCGCAACCGCCTCCGCGACCGGCCCTCGCCCGCCCTGCAAACCGGGCCCACCCAAACGAAGTCTGGCAAGAAGGCCCGCCGCCCAAGCGACAAGAAGCCAAACAAGAGGGGAGCAACGGAAAGAACCGGCCGTGAGAAGCCCGGGGGGCTCACACCCTCCCCACGAGCCTAGAATCGTCGGCCCCCAACTGCCCCAGTACGCCCGCTTTTTTGCCCGGGACGGGTATCGCTTCTCCATCACAATTGCTATAGTGTGTGTTTACCATCAACACGGGTGGTCGGAAAGGGCCATACAGGAGACACACTCTTGGTCAAGATCGTGCTGCGAGAGCGGGAGTCGGTTCAAGAGGCGGTTCGCCGTTTTCGGAAGTTGGTCGAGCGTACCGGGTTGAAGCGCGAGCTACGGCGCCGGGAACGGTACGAAAAGCCTTCGGACATCAAGCGCAAGGCGCGGATTCGGGCCATTCGGAAGTCGAAGCGGCAGGCTACTGCTCCGTAGCGATCGCACGCCGACACGCTGGTCACGGCCACCTCTGTTCGAGATCCCGGACCATCCTGTCCCGATGGGCGCCCTGGATCTCGATTCGCTTTTCTTGGCCGTTCTGCCCAGGCCAAGCCACATCGTGCGCAGCCCACCTACAGCCCCTTTGCGCCCGTCAAATCCCCTACCAAGGTCGCAATCGGCCCAGAAAAGCGCCTCGGGCGCCGAATTCGCCCCAGCGCGACTCCTACAACACGGTGTACTTCATCCTATGTTTGGGGGTGCGAACCACCCTAAGGCCATACGTCATTGGCCTGGCATTCAAACCTGGGAGGACCTTCACTGTGACCACCCAAGCCCAACAGGCGCTCATGGGACAAGCCGTCGCGGCCTTGCTTGCCGACACCCGGGAAACCCCCGATGATCGGCGCACCGAGAAACGCCAGCCCTTCTTCACACCGGTCACGGTGCTCGTGGAAGAAGAGGGGCAGCAGCGCAATTACTCCTGTTTCAGCCGGGATCTCTCCGAGCGCGGGATCGGCCTGCTGCACAACATGCCCTTGAACAAGGGCCAAGCGACACTCCGGCTTCCGCGAAAGTCCGGACAGCCCGTGATCCTGCAGGGCGAGATCGTGTGGTGCCGGCCCTGCGGTGAGGGCTGGTTCTTGAGCGGAGTGAACCTGCTGGGCGTGCAGCAAACCTGATGCGGATTGGGCAGCACGCGTCTTCCAGCCCCAAGCGACGGCCTCGCGTCTCAGGCCTTGCGGATCTTCTCGCGGCCCTGCGTGACGTGGGCCGTGGCGTTGCGCGTGTCGATCACCAGTCGCGCGTGCCGCACGATGTGTTCGTAGTCGTAGGCCGAGTGGTCCGTGGCAATCAACACACAGTCCTGAGAAGCTAAGAACTCGGGCGTGAGGTGGCTGCTGGCCATCTCCGGAAGCTGGTGCTGCCGGACGCGCGGCATCTGCGGCACGTGCGGATCGTTGTAGCTGATGACGGCCCCGCCCGCCTGCAGCAGCTCGATGAGCACAAACGACGGGCTTTCGCGCGCATCGTCCACGTCCTTTTTATAGGCGATTCCCAGAACGCAGACGTGGCTGCCCTTCAAGGGCTTGCCGACCTCGTTCAGCGCCGTGATGACCTTGCGCACCACGTATTCCGGCATGGAAGAGTTGATCTCGCCGGCCAGCTCGATGAACCGCGTCGGCATGCCGTACTTGCGCGCCACCCAACTCAAATAGAACGGATCGATGGGAATGCAGTGCCCGCCCAGTCCCGGGCCGGGGTAGAAGGCCTGATAACCAAAGGGCTTGGTGCGCGCGGCGTCGATCACGTCCCAGACGTCGATCCCCAGCCGGTCGAAGAGCATCTTCAGCTCGTTGACCATGGCGATGTTCACCGAGCGATAGGTGTTCTCCAGGATCTTGCAGGCCTCGGCCACCTCGCAATTCGCGACCGGGATCACGCGCACCACCGCCTGGGCATACAGCAGCTCGGCCAATCGTGAGCTGAGCGGATCGATCCCGCCCACGACTTTGGGGATCGTCTGGGCCGTATAGGCCGCGTTGCCTGGATCTTCCCGCTCGGGACTGAAGGCCAGAAAGAAATCCTCCCCCACGCGCAGCCCGGCGGCCGCCAGGATGGGCAACACCACGTCGCGCGTCGTGCCAGGGTAGGTCGTGCTCTCCAATACAATCAGTTGACCGGGGCGCAAGACCGCGGCAATCTGGCGAGCGGTCCCCTCCACGTATTGGAGGTCCGGATCGCGGCTTTCGCTCAAGGGGGTCGGCACGCAGATCAACAGCGCGTCGGCCTCGCGCATGCGGCGCATGTCGCTGGTCGGTTCAAAACGGCCGGAGGCGACACACTCGGCGATCCAGGCCGAAGGGATATGCTCGATGTAGCTCTGACCGGCCAGGAGAGACTGGACTTTGCCGTCGTCCACATCGAAGCCCACGGTGCGAAAGCCGGCCCCAATGAAGGCCCGAATCAGGGGCAGCCCCACATACCCCAGCCCCACCACGCCGATGACGGCGGTCTTGTCCTGGATGCGCTGCTCGAGTGCGTTCACGGGAAGATGGACTCCTGCTGGCCCCAAAGTTGCAAAAGGGCGACTCGCCCCCCAAAAAACACGGGAAGAGGCCGCTCCTGCCGGAGCAGCCCCGGAACTACACGGATACAGGCACAAGATTCTTTAGAAAGGCTACCGCCCGAGCGAGGGGCAGGAAGAGGCTGTACGCCGAACCGGTTGGGAACCGGCTCCGAATCCATCGTAGCTGCGATGGGAAGTGACTTCAATTGCCAGCCCTGGATGCCCCTCGGTATCCCCTCGTTCGGCCCACTTGTCCTTGACCAGGGCAGGAATTTAGTTATAACTAGTTAGTGGCTTACCGATTCCTTTGGGGGTGGAGCCTCGAAGCGGCCCTAAGAACCTATCCCAGGACCGTCATAAGCACGTCGGGCGGCCCTGCAGGACCGAACAGCCGACAGGTTTTGGGACCGGCCCTTAGAGCCTTTCGCTGGTTCGGTGTGGTAAAGACTGCGACGCTGGCCATCGCCTTTTCGTCCTGCGTCCTTTCCCACAGGCGCGCCGAATCCCGAATCGTGACCGTCCGCGAGTCTGTCCGTTTCGATCCGGACGACTCGTGAACCATAGACGTAGCCTTGTTGATCCGTCGGGTTGGCTGCAAACCTTGGTCACGGGATCATGGGAGGAAGGTGCCATGTTCAGGCATGGGTGGTTATTGTGCTGGGGCGCGTTGGCCGTTTGTTGCTCCGCAGGGGAAGCTCCCAAGACCGGCGGCGAGCCGCTTAAGCCCGTCATCACCGCCGAGGCGGTCTTTTTTGAGCAGGCCCTGCGCACCCTGCGCGGCAACGAAAACACCTGGTACGTGCTGTCGCTGCAAGAGACGTCGGGCAATGTGAAGCGGCGTGGGCACAACGTGACCCAGGGCAAGGAAAACGCCGCGCGCATGATCGCCCAATTCATGGCCGGCGGGCCGCCCAAGACGCGCAAGTTCATGTGGGAAGGCTTTCCCACGCAAGCGGCGGCCGAAGCCAAGAACGCCGCCTGGCGCGAATACGACCGCCGCGCCGGTTACCGCTGACAGCACACGCCGCTGACGCCCTACTTGCCGACAGCCGGCCTCTTCGCGTCACCGGTCTCAGCCGGGGCGAACTGGCATAAGACGCGAAAACCGCGTGCGGCGGAAAGCGGCACCGCCGCACAGTAGCGCGACGCCGATCGGCACCAGCCCGACGCGCTGCCGAAGAAGCCGCCGCGGAGCCCATGATGGCTTCCCGTCGCGGGTCCGGGCGGATCATCGAGAGGAGACCGGCGGTAATAGTCCCCTCGGAACCAATCCGCGCACCACTGCATGACGTTTCCGTACATGTCGTAGAGTCCCCAGGGATTGGGCAACTTCTGGCCGACAGGATGCGTCATGCCGCCGGAGTTCTTGAAGAACCAGGCGTGTTTGCCCAGCACAGCTTCGTCGTTGCCAAACCACCAACGGCTGGTGGTTCCCGCGCGGCAGGCATGCTCCCACTGGGCCTCGGTCGGCAGTCGATAGATGCGTCCGGCAGCCTGCTCGGCGGGCAACGCGGAAAGCCTGCGGCAGAAGTCCACGGTATTCTCCCAGGTCACGGTTTCCACGGGATGGCGGCTGGTATCCGTGTTCACCAGCTTCTTGGCCGCTTGCTTCCGTTCTTCGCTCTGCCCCTTGGGAAACGGCGGATGGAAGGCGGATGCGTCCCTGGGCTGGCGCACAAAAGCACTGGGATTGACGCCCACCACCTGCTCATACTCGCGCTGCGTCACCGGATACACCGCCAGATGAAATGCCCTGTTGATCCTGACTCGATGCCGCGGCAATTCGTCGGCCGCACGCCCCACAGGCTTCACGCCCTCCGCCTCGTCCTGTTTCGGTTCGTGTTCCCGATCATCCCCTCCGGTTTGCTCCGCCGCGACCGACCCCATGTCGAATTCTCCCGGCGGGATGAGGACGAATTTCATGCCGATGCTGTTGGTCATCTCGACTGGGACACCCAGATACTTGGCCCAGTTCTCTT
>CALARR010000405.1 GCA_937889015.1 uncultured Planctomycetales bacterium
CGAGCGCGTCAAGGACAAGATCGCGGCTCTGGAGTCCGAGCTTGACGGAATCAAGATTCATGCCGTCTATGATCGGACCCTCCTGATCGACGAAACCGTGGCCACGCTCACCGAGGCCCTCGGTCAGGAGACGCTCATCACGATCGTGGTGGTCGTCCTGTTCCTGCTGCACGTTCGGGCCAGCATCGTCATCGCGATCACCTTGCCGATGGCCGTCTTGATGGCATTCGCCAGCATGAAGCTTTTCGGCGTGGACGCCAACATCATGTCGCTGGCCGGCATCGCGATCGCCATTGGCACGATGGTCGATATGGGCATTATCGTTCTGGAGAACATCTACGACGCCCTGGCCGAGTGGGAGGGACAAGGCTCCCCCGGCGGGCAGAAGCGGCGGTTTGAAGTCATCCGCTCGGCGGCTGCGCAGGTGATCCCCGCAGTGATGACGGCGATCAGCACTACGGTCGTCAGCTTCCTGCCCATCTTCTTCCTGACCGGCCGCGACCACAAGCTGTTCGCCCCCCTGGCCTGGACCAAGACCTCTGCCTTGGTCGCTAGTCTGATCGTGGCCGTGACGGTCGTGCCGATGCTCTGCCGCGTGTTCTTGAAGACCTCGCACACCTCGCGGTGGACGAGTGTCCTGGCAGGGCTGGCGGTGGCCGCGCTGAGTGCCGGACTTTGCTGGTTCGTCTGGGGCGACCACATTGCAGAATGGACCCTGCTGCCTCCCATCTGGGCGACCGCGGCGGCGGCGGCGATCGGTTTTCTTGGTGGCTGGTGGATGACCCGCGAGAAAATCCGCCCAATCGAGGAGAATCCGGTCAGCCGAGGCTTGTTGTTCCTCTATGCGGGCCGCCTGCGCGTTGCGCTGAATCACAAGCTGCTGATGCTCTCGATGCCGGTAGCCATCTTCGTCCTGGGCCTCGGGGCATGGATCGGGCTGCCGACGGTGCTCCGCCCCGTCGAGGGCCTGTTCACCATGCTTGGTGCGGACCTGAACGAAGTGCCGGGCTACGTGAAGGCCAAGCACACGTTCACCGGCCTGAAGACGGACGACTGGATCGCCCTGGACGAGGGAAGCTGGTTCTACATGCCCAGCATGTATCCGGCCGTCAGCTTTTCCCAGGCGATGCAGGTGCTGCAAACACAGGACGTGATGATCGGGCAAATTCCCGAGGTCGAAGACGTGCTCGGCAAGATCGGCCGCATCGAGTCGGCGCTCGATCCGGCCCCGGCGGCAATGGTGGAAACCTACGTCATGCTTAAACCGCGTGCCGAGTGGCGGGCGGGCATGACCGAACGGATGATCTGGGACGAAATTAACAAGGTGGCCACCGTACTGGGAATTACCCCGGCGTCGCCGCTGCAACCCATCGAAGGCCGCGTCGTGATGCTCCAGGCCGGCATCAAAGCGCCGATGGCCGTGCGGATATACGGCGACACTTTGAAAGGGCTGGCGGAAGCCTCGCTGGCTGTGGCCGAGAACCTCAAAAAACACCACTATGTCAACGCCGGAACGGTGAACCCCGACATCGTGATGGGCAAGCCGTACTTCGAGTTCGATGTGGATCGCGAGGAGGCCGCCCGGTACGGCATGACAACGATGATGGTCAACCAGATCGTCTCTGCCGGGCTGGGTGGCCTGGACGTGACGACGACTGTCGAGGGTCGCGAACGCTATCCCATCCAAATCCGTTTCCAGCGCGACGTTCGCGAGCGGCCCGATGAGCTGCGCAAGGTGCCCGTAGTCACCCACAGCGGCGATGTCGTTCCCTTGGAACGACTGGCACGGGTCGCGACGACATGGGGACCGGGGGCCATCAACAGCGAAGACGCCCGGTTGGTGGCCCACGTCGCCTTTGCGCCCTCCGGGGGTGCCGGCGACTTGGAGACTGTTGAGGCGGTGATGGACTCGCTGCGTGGGGCGCGCGAAAGCGGCGCACTGAAGTTTCCCGAGGGGAACTTTGAGTTACAGCCGGTCGGCTCGTTTCAGAACCAGATTGAAGCCAACCGCCGCCTGCTGTGGATCATCCCGGCGGTGGTGCTAATCAATTTTCTCTTGCACTACCTTCACTTCCGCAATTTTTCCTTGGCTCTAGTCGTCTTTTCCGGCATTCCCTTCGCGGCGGCCGGAGGCATGATCGCCTTGGCGCTCATAGGCGTCGAACTGAACACCGCCGTCTGGGTCGGTTTCATCGCGCTGTTCGGCATCGCGGCGGACGATGGCATCGTGATGGCCACTTACATCCAGGAGGTGTTGACGCGACGCAGGCTTCGCAGCGTCCAGGACATTCGTGACGCGATCTACTTTGCCGGTCTGAAACGCATCCGTCCCTGCGTGATGACCACCGTGACCACGTTGGTCGCGTTGGTGCCGGTCTTGGTTTCCAGTGGGCGAGGTGCGGACGTGGCCCGGGCGATGGCCCTACCGGTGTTCGGCGGGATGCTCATCGAGCCGTTCACCACGTTCATCGTGCCGACCCTGTACTGCGCCTACATGGAATTCAAGATGCGCGCCGGCCTGCACGACGATTTCTGGGAGGGAACGGAAGACGGAGATGGGTCGGACTACGCTCGGGAAGCGGTCGTTTCGGCCGCAGCCTGAGCAGACAGAATGTTGGACGAGGCAGCCGCAACGGTTGCGGCTGTGAGTATTGTTGACAGTTCGTTTTGGTTTCTCTTGATGAGGAGAATGACATGAAGAACGTGAAGCTGTTTGTCGTGGCCGCGCTGCTGGCGGGAATCGGACAAGTTGCCAGCGCTCAGCACGCCGGTCACTCGGGCCACTCCGGTCACATGAGCCAGTCCGGTCAAGAACGCGAGGCGATGACGCACGATCAGTTGCGCGTCGCTGTGCAGGAGATTTGCCCCGTAACGGGCCAGAAGCTCGGTTCGATGGGCGCTCCGGTCAAGGCTAAGATTGGCCAGGAGGAAGTGTTTCTTTGCTGCCAGGGGTGCCTGAAGGGAAAGGTCAACAAGGACCACTGGGCCACCATTCACGCGAACGCGGCCAAGGCCCAGGCCAATTGCCCGGTGATGAACAAGTCGCTACCGGAAAACCCGAAATGGACGATCGTCGAGGGCCAGATCGTCTACATTTGCTGCCCGCCGTGTGCCAAGAAGATCGAGGCCGACCCGAAAACATACTTGGGGAAAGTCGATGAGCTTTACGCAGCCTCGCTGAATGCGCGACACGCTTCGCAGTAACGCTGTCAGCAGGTGCGACGCGGCATAGACACGAGCGTGCCGACGCTCAAGAGGCGAGACAAGAAGTAGCAGGCACGATGGCGATTGCGCAGGCATTGCGCCTGTGCTGTCGTCGTGTTCCACAACAGGCATCCGAGAGTAGTTGAAGTGATTCACCTGGCCGGTCTTGAACGATTAGCCCGCCTATGCGTCATCGCGCCGCTCATTCTGTCCGTGAGCGGGGCGGGCGTCTGTTCCTGCCTTCCGCTTTCATGTGGGCCGGCCTCGACAAGCCGCACAGCATCTTCATCTGAGAGCGAGCCTTGCTGTTGCGGCCTGGCCGCTGGCCAGCAGTGCGGCATGTCCTGCTGCCACAAGCAGGGGCCGTATCAGAGCGATCAGACTCCATCGAAGAGAAACAGCCAAGGGGGGCCGGACAGTGTAGTGCTGGATGTTGCATCCCCAGCGTGGCATGTTGGCGGGTTGGATTCCGATCGGAGGTTTCCCGCCGTCCTTGCCGATATGCACGCCCGCTTGGCACCTCCAACCCTCCGGTCACAGCACGTGTGCCTGCAAATCTAATGGTGGGCCGGCGCTCCCAGTGCGCGCCGAGTTCTTGAGAGTGTCGTGCTGTTAGCTTTTTCCTTAACGTCCCGGCGAGCTTGCGTGCGCGCAGTGAAGTCCTAATTGCGCATCGCCTTAGTGTTGCCGGGTGATTGATGGAGTCATACCATGAAGACCAAGTTCTACATTTCGCTCGTTCTGATGCTGGGAATCGGACTGCTCGCCTCGCCCTCCGCCGTTGCAAGCGGATGGGCCTGGGATCGCGACGCCGGGGCTAAGGCGCGCGGCGAGTTCGGCACGACGCCGAGGTCTAAGAGTTCCCCGACCCACTCCTCCCGTTCTTACGGCCGTCGGCTTGGGCAGGAGCCCTATTCCGCCGCCCGTCAGGTGTTCTCCTACGAGCCGGCACCTTCGCTGGTGTTCAAGCCGGGCGACGTGGTAGTCGTGGCCGCTGAGAAGGCGAATCTGATGGTCGGCGACCGCGTGCTTGCAGCCGTCCCGAGGGGACAGCACCTCACGGTGTCTGCCGTGCGAGATTTTTGGATCGGAACGTCGATCCAAACGAACGGCCAGGAGATCGGCGGGTGGCTTCGGAATACCGAAGTCGTGCCGCTGAAGATCTCGGCCGCATCTCCCGTCCATGCCGCCTTCGTGAGTCCTGGCTGCGGCTCGCGGAGATAGAAGCCGGCCCGGGCCGGGGGGGGCAGAACCAAACGTTCTGCCCCTCGGCCCCCGGCGTCCGTCATCGACGCAACTTGCAGCCCACGACCGACGTGAATTAGTTCACAATGAGGAGGAGCCCCCGTGGAATACTTCGTGCATGAATGCCCAGTGTGCGGCCGGCCGCTTCGCATTCTGACGATACATGCCCGCCGCCAAGTCACTTGCGGCCATTGCCGAGGTCACTTCGTCGCCGTGGCGTCCAGCGTGAATGGCAATTCACTGGTCACTCAAGAGAACCGTCTGCTTCGTCGGGCGGACCAATTGCTGGAAATGGTTGCCCAGCGCCTTGGTGCTTCCGAGGCTCGGAAGCCAGCACGCTTCGTTTCGTCTACTCAGGTGACCAGTCGGTCTGGTCGCGCTGCCCGTGGTCTTCCAGACGTGAACGATTCAGAGAAACGATCATCGGTTGCCGTTCATTACTGAACTCGGACGCGCTCAACGGGACACGTGTCTTTCAAAGGAGGAAAAGGATGTCGCACACTCTATCCGACGTTGCGGTGTTGCCCACGCCTACAGTATTTGGCGCGAAGAACATCATGCAAGTGAAGCAGGATGCCTTTCCCTTGGCGAACGCTGCCGTGGTCGAGCACCGTGATGAAGTCTTCGCCCGTGTTGACGCCGACTTGTCGGCATGGGGAATTCAGGTTTCTCGCGCCACGAGCGCGAACGAGGCGATTCGGTTACACTACCGTCGGCCCGCGGAACTGGTCGTGGCCCATAGCGATCTGCCTGACGAGACCGGCTGGCTCTTCGCCTGCAAACTGCGGCTCGCTTGGCCTGGGGCACGGGTATGGGTCTATACACCGCGTTGCACGACCAGGGAGCAAGTGTTGGCGGACTTCATCGGCGTCGAAGAGGTACTTGCCTATGGCGGAGACCTGCAACGATTGTCAGCCGAGGTGTTCGAGCGGCTCGTGGTTGCCTCGTACTCGATTCCCACCAGACTTCCGGTTTCCGCTTGTGCAGAGGGAGAATAGAAAAATGCCTGGTCTGCGGAGCATTCGGTTTCGACTCTTGGCAGCGGTCAACGTAGCGATGGCGTTGCTCTTGCTGGCATTTCTAGCCGTGGATTACCACCGTGAGATTGCCGATCGAGTCGTCCAGACGCATCTTGCCTTGGAGGATGAAGCCAAGACGTTGCTCCCCGCGATTTCGCACCTGCGATCCCAGGGCACCCGTGCGATTCAAGAGTACCTGGACACGGTATGCGGTCAGATGCAGGACGCCTCCTCGCCGGGCCACCACATAGGCGTGCGCGTGGGCGATGTTGACCTTCAGGCGACGGCGCACCACCGCGCATCCGCTGAAATCTTCGCAGCCATGCAGGTCGCCGCGCAGTCCCCCACACACCGCGCACAGTTCGGTAGCGAGGAGTTGGTGGTTGGCGATAGCACGAAGGACCACGTGGGCGTCTATGTGTCCGAATACCTGACCAACATCCAAAGAGCGGCCCGCGGACAGGCGCTGCGGCGGCTGGCAAGGATCGTGCTGTTGGCGGTCGTGGCAACGGTCGTAATCAATCTAGTATTCTTGCGAATGGCCGCGAAACCGTTGGAGAAACTGGTCGGCACGGTGCGCGAGATCGCAAAGGGGCGGTTGGGCATTCAGGCCGGGCCTTTCAAGGCGGCCGAATTGGAGTTCCTCGCCAGCGAGATCAACACGATGAGTTCCTCTTTGGCCCAGGTCGAACGGCAACGGTGCCATGAGATGGCCAAGGCCCGTCGCATCCAGGAGCATCTCTTGCCTCAGCGTCTGGCTGTTCCTGGGCTGAGCGTGTCGCACCTCTATCAGCCTGCTGCCGAGGTCGCGGGTGACTATTACGACATCCTGCGTCTGCCGGACGGGACTTGGCTATTGTGCATTGCCGACGTGGCGGGACATGGAATTCCCGCGGCCATGAGTGCAACCATGCTCAAGACGTTTCTCGTCCACGCTGTTGAAACTCACGTGGCTCCCGACCGCATCTTGACATTCGTCAACAGCCGATTCACGGCGATGTCCTTGGAAGAGGTCTTTGCTACCATGCTCGTCGTGCGTTGGAATCCCGACGACGCGACGATTGAATACGTGAGCGCAGGCCACGAAGTCGCTTGGTTCATGTCGGTGAAGAACGGCTCGTTGCGAATGTTGTCGTCCACCGGTTTGCCTCTGGGGGTGTCCTCGGATTGCCGTTGGACGACAGAGACGAATAAGACGGCACCGGGGGACCGCCTGTTGATCGTTACCGACGGTGTAACGGAGGCGTTCAACGGCCGGTCGGAGCCCTTCGGACGCGACCGACTGGCCGAACTCTTCCGCCAGTGCAAGGCGATTTCTCTGCCCGAGACGGCTCAGAAGATCGACGGAGCGTTGACAACGCATCGCGAAGGGCGAGCATCGACCGACGACATAACGCTGCTTGCGATTCAGTTCGATGGTCCCGAAGGGAACGGTCAATGCGCGAGCGAGAGTAGTCCTTAACGGACATTCGGAACTGGGGCGTCGGTCACGCAAGCCCGCCGTCGAGAGAATCCGAGCCTGTGAAGTGTTCACAAGGCTAGATTCCGCAGCCGCAACGCATTAGCGATCACCGATACGGAACTGAGACTCATCGCGGCGGCGGCGATCATGGGACTCAACAGCAACCCGAACACGGGATAAAGGACACCGGCGGCAACGGGGACTCCCACCGCATTATAGACGAACGCGAAGAAAAGATTCTGGCGGATGTTGCGCATCGTGCCTCGGCTCAACTTGCGCGCCCGAGCAATGCCGCGCAAGTCGCCGTGGACAAGAGTAACCCCCGCGCTTTCCATCGCCACGTCCGTTCCAGTTCCCATCGCAATTCCGACATCGGCTTGAGCCAAAGCAGGCGCGTCGTTGATACCGTCTCCGGCCATCGCCACAGTATGCCCTTCACCCTTGATTTGCTTGACGACTTCCACTTTCTGGTCCGGCAGCACCTCGGCCTCGATCCGGTCGATGCTCAGTTTGCGGGCAACGGTGTCCGCCGTGGCCCGATTGTCGCCGGTGACGATCACGACCTGCACGCCTTCGGCCCGTAACAGTTGAAGTGCCTCCGGCGTAGATGTCTTGATTGGGTCCGACACGCCGAGCAAACCGGCGACCTTGCCATCAATCGCAACAAACATGACCGTTTGGCCATCGTGCCGCAGCCGGTCGGCGTCGGTTTCCAGGCCATCCGGCTGCACTCCTTGTTCTGCGAGCAACTGCCGGTTGCCAATCGCCACGACACGGCCGCCCACCTTGCCGCGAACTCCTCGTCCAGTAAGCGATTGGAAATCCTCCGGCTCCGAAAGTTCCTGCCCTCGTTGCTCGGCACCTTGGACGATAGCCATCGCCAGCGGGTGCTCGCTGTGGCGTTCAAGGCTTGCCGCCAGACGGAGGAATTCGGTCTCGTCACCGCCTTCAGCAGGTAACACGGTGTTCAGTCGGGGCTTGCCCTCGGTGAGCGTGCCAGTCTTGTCAACGACCAGCGTATCGACTTGTTCCAGGATTTCCAGGACTTCGGCATTCTTGACCAGCACACCCGCGGTTGCCCCGCGGCCGGTCCCGACCATGATCGACATCGGGGTCGCCAATCCGAGCGCGCAAGGACAGGCAATAATGAGGACCGCCACCGCATTGACCAGGGCGTGTGCCAGTCGCGGTTCAGGCCCCACCGCGGCCCATACGATGAAGGTGACAATGGCGACTCCAACCACGGCCGGAACAAAATACCCCGCCACGACATCCGCCAAACGCTGGATCGGGGCTCGGCTGCGCTGGGCCTCGCTCACCATCCGCACGATCTGGGCCAGGACCGTTTCACTTCCCACCCGTTCGGCCTGCATGACGAAGCTGCCAGTACCGTTGACGGTGGCTCCGATCACCCGATCCCCGGCCTTCTTCTCGACGGGAACCGGTTCGCCGGAGATCATCGACTCATCGACGAAGCTCGCGCCTTCAAGGACCGCGCCATCCACAGGGATCTTCTCGCCGGGACGCACTCGAAGGCGTTCGCCTGGCTGTACGTCCGAAAGCAAGATGTCCTCTTCGCTGCCGTCCTGGCGAATCACACGCGCCGTCTTGGGAGCAAGCCCCAAGAGCGCCCGGACTGCGCTGCCAGTGCGGCTCCGCGCCCGCAATTCCAATACTTGCCCGAGGAGCACCAGGGTCACGATAACTGCCGCTGCCTCGTAATAGACGCCGACTTCACCTCCGGCCATACGAAAGGAAGCCGGAAAGATGTCCGGGAAGACGGTGGCGACGACGCTGTAGACGTAAGCGGTTGCTGTGCCGATGGCAATGAGTGTGAACATGTTCAATTGACGGCGGACGATCGACAGCCACCCGCGCACGAAGAACGGCCACCCGCCCCAAAGCACGACGGGCGTGGCCAAGATCAACTGCACCCAAGGCAGCCGCTTGCCGAGAAAGTGTGCCATTGGATGGCCGGGAATCAAATCCGACATGGCCATCAGGAACAGCGGCACGGTGAGCGCCAGGCTCCACCAGAACCGCCGGCTCATGTCCTCCAATTCAGGATTCGCTTCTTCCGATGCGACGATGGTCCTTGGTTCCAACGCCATCCCGCAGATTGGACAATGCCCTGGCCGGTCCTGAACGATCTGCGGGTGAATCGGGCATGTATACTCGACCTTTTCCGCGGAGGCCGTGACTTCGACTGGCTCCAACGCCATGCCGCACTTCGGACACGCCCCAGGCGCTCGTTGTCGAATCTCCGGGTGCATCGGGCAAGTGTAGGCTGCTTGGGCCGATGCCTCCGCCCCTGGTGAAGGCACGGTTCTTGGCCCGTGCTCGTCTCTATGAGACTCTACGAAGCGTCCTGGTTCAGCTTGGAAGCGTTCGCGGCAATGCTGGCTGCAAAAGAAGAAGGTCTGCCCGTCGTACTCGTGGCGATATTTCGAGCGGGAGTCCACCTCCATGCCGCACACAGGGTCGGTTTGCTCTTGAGGCGTCTTGGCTGGCAATTAAGCACCTCCTGTTCCAGACATTGATCCAGCCGAGTTCCCTTGGTGTGACTCGAAGCCCAGACCTTTTATCCAGTGCTGGTCGGACTGGCCGATACACCATTCTTCCGAGGTATCCGCATAGAACAACCCTTCCTGAGACGGGCTTCGTCCGGTCTGGGTCGCCGTACTTGCGCTCTACTTCGAGAAGCGCAGGGCATCCCACTGGTGGGCAGGCATTTGCCTGGGCGGCATTCGGGCTTTCGTGGATGGTGTTCCTCGGGCCGATCCCCGATGCTCAACCACTCCGCCCCCGGGCGGCAAACTGGCTATGATGACGTAAGAAGATTCCAGCCGGCGGATCGAACGTAATCAGCGGCGTTCTGGCTTGCTGCCCCGAGATCATCCGAATAGGCGGTTACCCGACCCGCTCCACCGGAAAAAGGTGAGGCTATGCGGACACGCGAGAGTGGAATGCCCGACGAGAGCACCTGGGCAGACTTCTTCAACGCTGACGACATTCTCTGGACACTCGGCATTCGTGCCGCATGTGGCGATGTTGTGGACTTCGGCTGTGGCTACGGGACTTTCACCATTCCGGCGGCACGGATTGCCTCGGGCATGGTTCATGCCCTCGACATAGAGCCTGACATGGTTCGTACCACTTGGGAAAAGGCCGAGACCGAGGGGTTACAAAATGTGCGAGTCTACCTTCGCGATTTCGTCACCGATGGCTCTGGGCTGTCGCCGGCCAGCGTGGACTACGCCATGCTCTTCAACATCCTTCACGCGGAGAGGCCCGAAGTGCTCTTGAGAGAGGCTTATCGTATCATGGCACCGTCGGGACTCTTGGGAGTCATCCACTGGAATTACGACCCCACAACGCCGCGTGGTCCGTCGATGGAAATCCGCCCTCGCCCTGAGCAGTGCAGAGAATGGGCGGAGCAATGCGGGTTTCGCCTCCTGCCTCCTGGAGTCATTCAACTGCCACCGTACCACTACGGAATGACTTTCGGACGACGATAAAGGACGTAGCCGCCGCAAACGTTCAGGCAAGGCGTCCCATGAGATGCAATCACAACGCTCACAAGTGACATTAGCCCACGTCCCCGCCTGATTTTGGCGGTCGGCCTGGTGAGCCTGTACGTGGACGTTGCTTCGGAAACGATCCACGCACTGCTGCCGGTACTCCCGGTATCGGCGATTGGCGCGGGGACGATTACACTTGGGCCTCCGAGGAGGCGACGATGGAAATGGTCAGCAGCCTTCCCATCGTCCAGCAGGAGCTTTAGCGTCGGCTCGGCTACGCTTTGTAGCCGAACCGCGGTGAACCGTTCGTCGGTCTCGCGCTTAGCGTTTCTTCTTCTTGCTGGTCGTGCTCGTGGCGGCCGACCGCAACTCGGCTTGCACGTTCCTAGATTCGGCAACAATCGCGGACATCGCCTCGATCCATGCCTGAGCATCGAGCAGCCGCAGATGCGCGGCGGCCGGAAAGCTGATATTCACCTCAGCGCCGCGCCGCCCTTTGTAGTTGCCAATCTCGGAGTAAATGACGAAAGCCTGTTGCTCCGTTCCCTTGAAGGGTCGGGCCGTCAAGCGAACGCCCCAATCGAAGACCTCGCGGTCGATTAGTTGTGAGTCGGCCATTTTCGACTCCGTGACGACTATGGACTTGGACTTGCTCGTTCTCGTCGGACTTGTTCGTTTTGTAGCCGTAATTCCGTCTCCAGGTCAGCGAGGTACTGCTGCTGGGCGCGATAAAACGGATCGACGCGCTGATACGCCGCTCCGTACACGACCGCAGCCACAATAAATCCAAGCGACGGGTGGCCGTACCAGGCACAAAACAGCCAGGCGGCCAAAGCCGCCAGGACCGCCGCCACGATGCCGTTATGCCAAACAGTGCGCTCACGGCAGGTCATCTGCTCCCGGAGGCACTCGTTCAACTCTCGACGATTCTTGACGGCACCGACGCCCCGGTAATAGGCAATCGTCTGCCAGTCACGATGCGCCAATCTCATACCAACTTCTCCCGTTCGGCCTCCTGCGGACGGATGCCCCCAGGCGGCTTCTCAGCGGGGTTGTGTCGATTCTAGCTCAGTATTCGTCAGGGAGCAAGATGCAGGTCGAGGCGCGGTCGGCCTCTGTAATCACCCACAACTTCACTCCTTTGGCGGTCACGTAGACGCTGAATATGCGGGCACCGTCTCGAATCGCTTGCTCATTCAACCCCTTGTCGGCCGGATCAATGGTTCCCCAATCGCCACGAACATGACGATTGAGGAAGTCGGCCGGCGTCTGCCCAGCCTCGGCCAGGGCCGCCAGGGCTCCAGGCGTGGCCACGCACTGACCCAGCGCAAACAAGGGGCGATTGAAGTCCACCATAGAAAACGTACCTCATTTCTCTCAGTGGCGTCGGGCGGGGCTTGCACCCGCACGTTGCGTCCCTTGTCGGGCCGTCTCAGCAGTTGGACTACCGACGCCGTGTGCTCACGCCTTGATCTCCACAACCACTTGAATCAAGAAGTTCTGGAAGTCCCGCGACATATCCGTCGCCCCGGTGACGTAGTGGGCCACCTCTTCCAGGGCCGTTTGCAGCAGGTACTTGTTGACCGCCGTGGCGATGTCTTCCTTGAAGTAGACCATGCCGTCTCGGTAGAAGCCCATCGTCTCGCTGCCGGCCTGCATACATTCCTTGAAGCACGCCGCCATCGGCTTCTTCTTGCCCTGCGTCATGTTCACCTGTTGCAGCCACGACCAGACTGTATCGACGGCCTCGATAGCGGCATTGGTCGCCGGGAGAATCTGCTTACCGTTGCTCTCGTGACCGTCCAGGACCGAGGCGGCCGTCTTTACGCCGCATCGGGCGGCGGCCGAAATCCAGGAGGAAGCCTTCGTCGGCCTCGGGCGGAACCCCTTTCTCTCGACGAATTCGGCCGTGTGGCCCAGGCTGGCGTCACAGAGGACCGCGTTTGGCCCAGCGGCCAACTCCCACGCCTGCTGCCACGCCTGCTTCTGCTCCGGCTCGGGGTCCGAATAGGATGGGGCCATGTAGTACGAGTCGAAAGTCGCCTCGTA
>CALARR010000406.1 GCA_937889015.1 uncultured Planctomycetales bacterium
CATTCGACATTCGACATTCGACATTCGACATTCGACATTCGACATTCGACATTCGTCCCTTCCCACATCCCCAACCCCCGGCCCCCTGAACAGATGCAACAACCCCGCCATGAGAGCTGCTTTGCGAAGCCAACCGTTGCACGACATAACGCGAAATTGCTCAACAGCTTATGTCGATGCAACAGCAAGCAACGCGCGATGCATTTTCGCGGGGCGTTGCATAGCACGGCCAGAGCCACCAGCCCAACACGCACAGCCGCACCTCACGGCGCACCGCGCGTATCTTCCTGCCCGGCGCGCGTGCCGTCCGGCTCGCGCACGCCCTCGTCCTCGGCCGGGCTCAACTCCTTCCAGGCCTCTGCCTCCGCACGTTCCAGGCTGTCGGCCTCCGGGGCCAGACGCCACCGCCCGTCGTCATAGATCACCGCCTGGTACTTGCCCGCATAGTGGTAGATGTGGAACTCCGCGCCGATCTTCACCAGGTCTGGAAACAACTGGGTATGCTCATGCGGATACTGCCGCAAATACTCCTCGCGCGCGAGGATCGCCAGATCTCCGCGCCGCCAGACGACCACGTGGCTCGGCCGATGATTGTCCTCATAGCGATGGAACAAGGCGCTCAAGAACGGCACCCCCTTCTGGCGAGTCTCGTCGTCGCAATCAAAGGCCAGGCCAAACCCCGGCATGTGGCGGTGTGTCTCGACCAGGCGCTGGATCTCATCCACGCGTTCGCGCGCCGGATGGTGTTCTGCGTAGATCTCATTCATCCGCTTCGTCAGGGTCCCGCCGTAGAACGCCAAGGCCAGCAGCGGCACCCCAAGCACTATCCCCAGAATCTTGCCGCCGCGCAACTCTCGCGACGACCACCACAAGCCCGTGGCCACCACCAGCAACAGAAGCGGCGTATACGCATAGTAGGAGTTCCGCTGCAGGATCTCCGGGCCAGGCCGCACGTTCATCCGGCCGCAGACGATGATCCCCAGGTACATCGCCAACACGGCCGTCACCAGCACCGCGCCTGCCGTCAAACCGCGCACTTGGTTTTTGACCGGGCGTCGCACACGGAGTACGCACAGAGCGAACCAGACTCCGGCCACGGCCACTCCCGCCAGCGTCCACAAGTCGAACCGCAACTGGCTCCACCGCAACTCGCGGATCTCCACCCGCGCCAGTGCATCCATCTGCAAATTCTCGGGAAACAGCGGTTGCGCCAACGAATACGCCGCCAAACGTCCCGCATGCTCCAGGCAATCCCACGAAAGCGCGCGCCGCACGATCAGCGGCAAGTCCAGGTCAGGCGTGTATTGCCCGACGTGCGCCGCCTGATCCAGCCCATTCATCCCCTGATACAGCAGCGCAATCGAAGCGAACGCTGTCAGTCCCAGCAACCCCGCGTCTTTTCGGCCGCGCGCGACGCCCATGTGCAGCACCAACAGCCCTGCCAGCACAGCCACGAACTGCCCCAACTCATAAGTGAACGTGGCCGCGCACATCAGCAGCCAGGCCGCGCCCAGTCGAACCACCGACCAGCGCCGCGTGGCGTCACGGTCCAAGGCCTGGCGCAACAGCAGTTCCACCGCCCCCAGGGTCACAATCAGGAATACCATGTACGCGTTGACATGGGTCCACACGACCATCACCGCCACGCTGGGGCTCAGCGCGAAGAACAGCGTCGCCGTCGCCGCCAGCAGGAACTTGCCCAGCGAGTCCCTCCCGCTGGCGCGAGTCGCCAACCGCAGGATCCGGAACAGCAGGTAGCACACGCCGCAGTGCAACCACACCCCCGTCGCCTGCCAGGCCGAGAGATTCGCCTCATGCCAGGCTTGCTGCCACGCCAGCCACAGGAAGAACAGCGGCCGGAAACACATCGTGTCCCCCGGCCCCACCACGCGCGTCCGGTTGTAGCTGTAGGTGTGGGCAAAGATGTCCCACGTCGTATGCTGGCCGAAGACGTTGATCAGATAGTCAAAATGGTCCGCGCCCGTCGTATGCCGCAACGAGGGCCAATAGGCGTCCCAAACGCCGGCGACGATCAGCAGCAACACCGCGCAGTGTCCCAGGCAGCGCCAGGCTTCTGGCCTGCCAAGCCTGGCGTGCACACGCAACCAAACGTGTCCAGCCAACACACAGCCTCGTCGGCCGCGCTTTGGTCTGCCAGGGCCATCGGCGCCGCAGACTTCAAGACTCCCGAGATGTGCGGACTGCGGCTCGGAGGGCATGAGGACTCCGTTCCAAAACCGTCGCGGCCCCGTCGAGCGGCCCAGCACGGCTGACCCGGCGCCAGGTTCTGGAACCGGCGCCCAGAAGGCTTCCCGTCGGATCTCAGTGCAAGCGACGGAAGGCCGCTTGCTGGTGGCGTTAGCTCTGAGCTTAGCCGAACGCCCCCTCCAACGCAATCCGACCCTCTCTGCCTGCACACACGTTGTGCAACAGCCGCTACGCCTGAGAGCCCCGCTTCGCGCACAATTCGCTATCGCAACTCCGGCCCGATTCCCTTGGTCCTTCTTCCAGGAGTCCCCTGCCGGTGAAACACGCCGCACCACCTGCAACGTTTGGCTGTGCTTGGCGGCAAGCCCTTTCTGGAAGAGGGGCTAGTCGCACATCTCCTGCCGCACCGCCTTCCGTCGCAGCGTCTCCTGAGCCAAGGCCTCTGCCTCGAACAACGTGGAGGCGTCCGAAGCCACCTCCCACCGGTCTTCATCGTAGAGCACGGCCTGATATTTCCCAGCGTGGTGGAACACGTGATACTTGCCGCCCACCTTGACCACATCTCGAAACACGGGGTCCGCGGTCTTGGTGTGCTGCCGCAAGTACTCTTCAAAGGGCTGCAGGTCGATCTTCCCCTGCTGTACGACCAGCACATGGCTCGGGCTAACATTGTTCTCGTAGCGACGGAACAGGCCGGTCAAGACTGGAACCCCTTTGAATCGCGTCTGGTTGGCGTCGAACGCCAGGCCAAACCCGGGCTCATGACGGTGCGCTTGGACGAACTCTTGGACTTGGTCGATCACCTTGCGTCCCGCGTCGTAATCGGCGACGACTTGGCTCACATAGTTCACTTGATTTCCACCAACCAGCGCCAGCACCGCCAACGAGGCCAGCAGCGTCCAACGCGTCGCCCGCCACGCGGCCGACGCCGGACGCCGACTATCCGCGATCCACAGCCACGCCGAAAGCAGGCTCGCCAGCAGCAGCGGCGTATACGCGTAGTAGGAGTTGCCACTGAGGATCTCCGCCGAGGGCCGGATATTCATCCGCCCGGCAACAATGATGCCCAGATACAGCAGAAGCAATCCCCCAGCCAATGCCACACCCGCTAGAAGGCTGCGTTTGATCTGCGACGAATGCCAGCGCACGGCGCGCAGACTCAGCGCCAGCCACGCGGTTATCGCACACAATCCCACAACCGGCCAAAGTCTCAGCGACAGTTCGCTCCACGCGAGTTCCTCAATTTGCAGTCGCCCGCTTGCGTAACCCGCCAGACTGTCGGGAAAGAACGGCTGGACCAGGCTGTACAACACCAGTCGCCGCAGATGCTCCAGGCTGCTCCAGGAGCATGCCTTGCTTATGATCGTGGACACATTCAGATCCGCCACGTATTGTCCTGCGTGAAGCTCCTGGTCCAGCAGGTTGGCCGCGTGGTAGATCCGGTCGATCAAGGCGAAGGCCAGCAGCAAAACCACACCCAGCCGCGGCCTTCCCTGGCGGATCGCTAAGCCCAGTAGAAATAGCCCTGCCAATAGAGCCAAGAACTGGCCCAACTCGTAAGTGAAGGCGGCTGCGCAGATCAATACCCAGGCACTGCTCAGCCGCAGGATCGATCGGTGCCTCGGGGAACCGAAGTCCAAGGCCTGGCGCAACAGCAGTTCCAGTGCCCCCAGCGTAAATAGCAGGAACACCAGATACCCGTTCACGTGGGTCCAGACAACCATCACCATGACGTTGGGATTCAACGCGAAGAACAGCGTGACCACCACCGCCGCGGCAAGACTCCAGGCCCGGTTGCCACCGGCCGATCGAGCGGCCAGATTCAGCAGACGAAAGAGCAGATAGCACACTGCGCAGTGCAACCACACACCTGTCGCCTGCCAGGCCGTAAGATTCGCCTCATACCAAGCCTGCTGCCACGCCAGCCAGGCAAAGAACAGCGGCCGGAAACACATCGTGTCACCAGGCCCAACGATCCGCGTGCGATTGTAGCTGTACGTGTGCGCGAAGATGTCCCACGTCGTATAATGGCCGAAGGTGTTGATCAGGTAATCGAATTGGTCCGATCCCGTCGTCACGCCCAGCGACGGCCAATACGCCGCCCAGATCGCCCCAACCAGAACGCAGACCACGGTCCCGTGCCCAATGAGGCCCCAGATCCGCCAATGTGACGCAGGATGCGCAATACGCGATGCAGCGGTTGTCAGATTCCGATCCACGGAGCAAGCACACCGGCAGGAGAGTGCGCCAATGCGGCGCGGGCAAGGTAGGAATCAATTGAGGAGGGAAACGTGCGGCCCCATATCCCGATCCCACATTTGCGGCCGTACTACTAGATTACTCAAGAGTCCATGGCAACACAAGCAACTGACCGCGACGATCGCTGCCCGGCGTGCATGGACGCTTGCCAACATTATGGCCACGTTGGATCATGCCACCTTTCCGTTGGTGCCACGGCGTGCTCGTCTGTGATGCGACGAACGCATTCACGCCACGACCCTACGGGCTGCCTGGCCGCGTCTTCACGCAAAATAGGGATTGCCTTACACCACACGGAGTCGGTGGCATGATGCCTTCGTGTGGCTCGCGTCCACAGGCATGTCGTGAAGCCAAGTCCCAGCGCTACCACACCTCGCCACAGCACCCCTCGCAGGATGGGAGGCGTGTCAGCGGGCGTTGCATTCCGCCCATAACGCGCTATAGTAGGTCACAGCGATCGTGACCCCTTGATCGGAGGAGCTTATGTGCCCTGCCAAACGAGGATCACTTACCGGCGAAGTCGTGGAGGCGACTACCATCGCTGGGGCTCACCGGGAACGCGTTTCTGGCTCGGTGCGGCAGCACCGCTCCGGGTGGCGGCCCGGCCGCCTTGTCGCAAGTTGCCGTGAGATCGCAGAGTCTTTCACTATTTCCAGCGACCACCGGGAGTGGGTTTCTGGCCCGGTGCGGCAGCACCGGGCCGGTTGGCGGCCCTGCCGCCTTGGGGTGCTGATGTTGATGTTCTGGCCCATTTCCTCCCACGCCGAGGACTCTGTGGCAGTCAAGGCCCTTTGGGCCAATCCGCCGCGGCAGTACAGTACGGCGCCGCTTTGGGTCTGGAACGACATGCTCACCGAACAGCAGGTTGTAGGCACGTTGCGCGATCTCGCTGCGCAGCACGTCAAGCAGGCCTTTGTGCATCCTCGGCCGGGCTTGATGACGCCTTATCTTTCCGACGACTGGTTCCGACTCTGGAAGGTGGCCTTGGATGAAGCCCAACGCCTGGACATGGACCTGTGGATCTACGATGAGAATTCCTATCCGTCCGGGTTTGCCGGCGGATTCGTGCCCGAGGTCATGCCCGAGTCGCGCGGCCGCGTACTGCAATCCCGCGAAGCCAAGCAACCAGCCGCCACAGAGGACCTGCTGGCTGTCTTTCGTCTGGACGAAACGGAATACGAGGATGTGACCGCGGCCGTGCGCGCCGCGCAGGCGTTGCCTGCCGCGCGCTACCTGGTGTTCCAGGTAGTCCACTCCAAGCCGTCTCCCTGGTACGGAAACCGGTCCTACGTCGACCTGCTCCGGCCGGGCGTGACCGAGAAGTTCCTGGAGATCACCTTGGAGCCCTATCGCAAGCGATTCGGTCAGGAGTTTGGCCGTCGTATTCCTGGCTCGTTCACCGACGAACCGCGTCTGGAGGGGGGCGGATTGCACTGGACCGAAGACCTGCCCCAACAGTTTGAGAAACGCTGGGGCTACGCTCTCTTGCCGCAGTTGCCCTGTCTGGTCCGGCCCGTGGGCGACTGGCGCCGCGTGCGGCACAACTTCCTCACCGTTTTGCATGAACTGTTCGTCCAGCGCTGGGCCAAGCCGTACTTTGCCTACTGCCAACAACACAAGTTGGAGTTCACCGGCCACTACTGGGAGCATGAATGGCCACGATGCAACAACGTTCCCGACAATATGGCCATGTACGCCTGGCATCAGCGTCCGGCCATCGATTGCCTGATGAACGAGTACAAGGAAGACGTCAATGCCCAATTTGGCAACGTGCGTTTCGTCAAGGAATTGGCCAGCGTTGCGAACCAACTGGGCCGGAAACGCACCCTGTGCGAGGCCTACGGGGCGGGCGGCTGGGACCTGCGTTTCGAGGACATGAAGCGCATCGGCGATTGGTTGTGCGTGCTCGGCGTCAACACGATCGACGAGCACCTCTCCTTCATCACGCTGCGCGGCGCGCGCAAACACGACCATCCGCAGTCGTTTTCGTACCACGAGCCCTGGTGGCCCGACTACCACGTCATGGCCCGCTATCTCACCCGGCTCTCGTTGGCCATGTCAGCCGGCAAACAGGTTAACCGCATCCTGGTCCTGGAGCCCACGAGCACCGCCTGGATGTACTGGCGCGCCGCAGATCCAGAGGGCAAGGAGCACCTCAAGGCCCTTGGCGATTCGTTCTTCGATCTGTTGATGTCGCTGGAACGCGCGCAGGTGGAATACGACTTGGGATGTGAAGATATTCTGACGCATCACGGTTCCGTGCAGGGCAATCGCCTTCGCGTGGGTCAACGGGACTACGACGTAGTAGTCCTTCCCCCTATGACAGAAACGCTCAACAGCCGGACCATGCAGTTGCTCGAGGCCTATTTGGCAGCCGGCGGAAAGGTGCTCGCCGTTGGCGAGGGCCCGACTCTCGTCGATGCACAACTCTCGCCGCGCCCCCTCCATGCCGCAAATCACTCGAACTGGACTCGCGTGCCTGTGGACCAAGCCCCGATGGCGCTTGCCGCCTCTGCCAGCGACGGATTCGCTATTTGCCGCCAATCGCACGACAACGGCATACTCTTCCATCAACGGCGGCACCTGAACGACGGCCAACTGGTGCTGCTCGTCAATACGAGCCTTGAAGCACCATCCCGCGGCAAGATTCTGCATTCGGCAGCGGCCGTCGAAGCCTGGGATCTGCAATCCGGCACAATCCTCGCCTACCCCGCCGCACGGTCTGCGGTGGGCGTACGGGTCGCCTATGATCTGCCCCCGGGCGGAAGCCTTTTGCTCTTCTTCGGTCGTGAGCAGCGCGACCTGTCGGCGCAAGAGTCAGCTTCGTCCGTATGCGTTCCCCCTGCCGCTCCGATCGAGGTTGCCCGAGTCGAGCCCAACGTTCTCACGTTGGACTATGTCGACGTGCTTGTGGGAGGCGAAACACGCAAGGACTGCTATTTCTACAAGGCCGCTGAGTTGGTCTTCCAGAAGCACGGCCTGGCGGCCAACCCCTGGGATCACGCGGTCCAATTCGGCGAAGAGCTCATTCGCCAGAAGTTCCCGGCCGACAGTGGGTTTGAAGCCACCTACCGTTTCACCATCGAGCAGGCGGTGCCCAACCAGTTGTGGATCGTCATCGAACGCCCCGACCTGTATACGATCACCTGCAACGGACGCTCTGTCGCCTCCGAGAAGGACGCCTGGTGGCTCGATCGGGCCTTCGGCAAGATTGATCTGCGCACGGCGGCGCAGGTCGGCGAAAACAGCGTAACACTCAAGGCATCGCCCTTCAGCCTCTATCACGAATTGGAGCGTGCCTACGTGCTGGGCGACTTCACACTGCGACCGGTCGCTAGAGGCTTTGTCATCGTGCCAGGCGGCCAACTGAGGGTCGCCGCTGAGGGCTGGAGCAAGCAAGGGCATCCCTTCTACGCGCACAGCGTGGCCTATCGCGCGCAATTCAACATATCGGCGCCCGCCGGTCGATATGAAGTGTCGCTGCCCAGTTGGTTGGGCAGCGTCGCTCGAGTGGCGGTGAACGGTCAACAAGTTGGGCACATCTTCCATCAACCCTGGCGGTGCGATGTGACCTCGGCCATCCGCCCCGGCTCCAATGCGATCGAGGTAACCGTCCTGGGCACGCTCAAGAACACCCTCGGCCCGCACCACGGCAACCCCGGCCTGGGCCGGGCCTGGCCTGCCGCCTTCCGGCAAGGGCCGGCCGTTGGACCGCCCGCCGGGGACACCTATCATACGGTTGAATATGGGTTGTTTGCGCCCTATGAACTGCTGCACACCACACGCTAATCGATCGGCCAGGAGGGCCTGCTAGCATGCCCATGTGGGAGGTGTTGTTGATCTTGGGCCTGATCCTGGCTAACGGTTTCTTCGCCGCGGCGGAAATCGCCATCATCACTGCGCGCCGCAGCCGGCTGGACGAGCAAGCCGTGAAGGGGGATCGCCGCGCACGAATCGCCGCCGAGTTGGCCCGCGACCCCAACCGCTTTCTCTCCACAGTCCAGGTAGGAATTACGCTCGTGGGAACCCTGGCCGCCGCCTTCGGCGGCGCGCGCTTGGTCGACTATTTGGCGGCTATGATGGAACGCTCGAACGTACCGCTCTTGGTCCGTCACCAAGAGGGCATCGCTCTGAGCCTGGTGGTATTGGTTATTACGTTCCTCTCGCTTGTCCTGGGAGAGCTGGTGCCGAAGCGCGTCGCGATGTTCAATGCCGAACGTCTCGCGCGCTGGATGGCCCCCTCCATGCAACTCTTGTCCCAGGTGGGCCGCCCCGTGGTCTGGTTGCTGGCCACGACGACCGAGGCGATCCTGCGTTTGCTCGGGCAACGCCGAACACCAGGCCCCACGGTCTCGGTCGAGGACATCGAGCACCTGATCAAGGCCGGTACGCGCGAAGGTGTCTTGCAGCCTGCCGAACAACGCGTCGCTCGACGAGCATTGCGCCTTGGCGATCGCACGGTGCGCGAAATCATGCATCCGCGAATCGAAATCGATGCTCTCGACGTCGACACTCCGCCCGACGAGGTGATTGGTGCAGTCGCCATGGCCGGCTTCTCACGCCTGCCGGTTCATGAAGGGGACATCGACCATATCCTGGGCTTCATCTACACCAAGGATCTCCTGCGGCAGCAGCACATGGGCTGGCCCATCGAGATCCGCAAATTGATCCGTCCGGCCTTGCTCGTCCCCCAGACCATTCGCCTGGACAAACTGCTGGACCTCTTCCGCAAGAACCGAACTCAGATGGCCATCGTGCTGGACGAATTCGGCGGCACTCAGGGCTTGGTGACTCTGGAAGACGTGCTAGAGGAGTTGGTGGGCGAGATCCATGATGAGTATCGTTTGGATCGGGTACAGGACATCGTTCAGCGGGACGCCAAGAGTTGGCTCGTGGACGGCGGAGTGACGATCGCCGACTTCCTCACGCACGCCGGACACGATGAGCTGCTGTCTGCTATACCAAAAGAATTCAGTACCATGGGCGGGCTCATCATCTCGCAATTGGGCCGTATTCCGACCGTCGGTGACCAGACGGAGTGGGGCCGAATGTATCTGGAGGTGGTCGACATGGATGGACCACGGATCGATCGCATCCTCGTCAGTATGCACGAAGCCAAGTCAGGGACCGATCATGGCGTCTATACACGGAGTGACTAGACGCGGCAGCTCTGTGGAAATGCACCCCAAGGCTGCTAGCGTCTCCTCACGGTCCCGTCCCAGGATGCTGGACACCATAGGGTCCTTTACGGGGGGGCAATCGCCTTTTCGCTCAACAGTGGCGGAAGATCGCCATGCCGCGATTCGGGCCCAGTCGCATAGATCGGTCTACGCCAGCAGCGCCCCTTCGTTCCTCGCCAATTTCGCACGAATCCCCGTGTCTTTGCGGCCCCGTGTTACATGGACCCCAAAGGCGGTGCGACCGATTCCCCGTCCAATGAGGATACGTTCCACCCAACTAGTGACCTTGCATGTGGTACGTCTCGAAATTATGTCAGGGAACGGTTTACAAACTCACGGGGGGATATATCATCAAAGGAGAGTGATGGGCATTTCCCCCTTATGTTCCACTTAGTCTCAGGGGCATTCTGCATGAGCATCCGACTACTGATCGCAGATGACGAACAGTTGGCCCGTGCCGGGGTGACGAGTATGGTAACCGGCACCGAAATCGAAGTGGTCCATCAGACCACTGATTGCGAGCAGACCGTCGACTATGCGCTGACCAACGATCCAGATGTGATCCTATTGGATCTGAGGTTGGGCAATCAGAACGGTTTTGACGCGCTGGAGCGGATCAAGAAGGAACGTCCTGAGATCTCGGTATTGGTCTTCTCCGCCTCTGAGTGCCTCGCCGACATTGCTCAAGCGCACTATTTGGGAGCGGATGGGTATGTCTGCAAGACCGCCTCGCGCGAAGAACTCTTGCAGTCCATTCGCAAAGCCGCCACCGGCCGCGACACATGGACCCGTCAGCAACGGCGACGCGTCAGCAGTGCCTTGCTCAACCGTTCCGGTCGTGGCGATGGGACTCCGTTGACACCGCGGGAGATGCAGGTTCTGCACAAAGTGGCTGACGGGTTGGCCAACGAAGAAATCGCCGAGGAGTTGAAGGTCAATATCGAGACCGTCAAACACCACGTAAAACGGATCTTGGCCAAGCTCGGAGTCGAGCATCGAACTCAGGCGGCGATCTGGGCCGTACGTCAGGGCTTGGTCTAGGCGACGCCAGACCAAGAGACGGTCCTGTCACCACCTGAGATGGGTGCGACAGTAGGCGATGGGAACCGACCAAGGCTTGTCGGTGGGAGCTTGGTTTCCGGAGCCCCCCAACTCCCGAACAAGAACGACGTCAGTCGATTGCGGCCGACCGACGGAACCCCGGCTGGGCCGGGGTTCCGTCGGTCGGCCGCCGTCATTGGTCGCCCAAGATACCCTATATCCTGACCTTGCTTGCGTGCGCAGACTCGCGAGACCTGAGAAACGGCCGAAATAACGAGCCATTACGGTCTCCTTGTCTTGGGGGGAATTCTATTCCACCGAAGAGCAGGCGAGTACTATCCGCTGTAGTGATGAATCCAAGTGGCGATTTCCCGCCGCAAACAACCACCGCCCTTCTTGTTAGGAACACACATCATGGCAATAAGTGTTTGTCGCGTATGGGCCTTGGGAAAATTTTCCTGTTGCCGGTCAAATTAGTGTCTCCACAGACTGCTTTAGAGCGAATATACTCAGCAGGTAATGTTAAAATTGATTAGACTCTTGAGTATGTCACTGGCCAACTGATGCGGTTTCGGCGCGCCGCAGGGTGCCAGCTTCAGTTGGGCAATTTCTACATTCGCTGGTCTTCCAATGACTATCCGGCTTCTTGTAGCTGACGATGAGGAACTCGCCCGCGCTGGTGTCGCGAGCATGGTCCGTGGTACTGAGATCGAAGTGATCTCTCAGGCTGACAACACCGATCAGGCGGTGAAGCGGGCCTTGAGCGAACGAGTGGATGTAGCCTTGCTCGACATCCGCATGCACGGCCAGAACACGCTGGAAGTCTTGGGGCAGATCAAGCGACAACGCCCCGACCTCCCGGTGCTCATCTTTTCCGCCTCGGACAGTCTGGCTGACATTTCCCAGGCCCACGAGTTGGGGGCCGACGGCTATTTGTGCAAGACTCTCAGCCGCGACGAGTTACTCGAGGCCATCCGCCGAGCGGCAGGTGGCAAGGAGACCTGGACCCGCCAGCAACGCCGCCGCGTGCGCAGCACCGTGCTGACCAAGGATGTCGGTGACGGCACCGCCCTGACGCCTCGCGAGATCGAGGTCCTGAAGCTTCTTAGCGAGGGCTTGGCCAACGAAGAGATTGCGGAACGACTGGAGGTAAACGTGGAGACGGTCAAGCACCACGTGAAGCACATCCTGACCAAGATCGGCGTCGAACAGCGTGTGCAGGCGGCCTTGTGGGCCGTTCGCCAAGGCCTGGTCTGATCCCAACGGCAACGCCGCTCAAACGCATCCGTCTACAGCTTGCAGACGGCTTCTCCGCGCCTGCCATCTGCGCAGCTTGCTGGAGCCAATCGAGTTCGCTGGCGTTCTGCACTACGGTCCGAAGGGAGCAATCATCACAGCCGCTCCCGCGTCGACCGCTTGCTGCGCGGCCAGGCAGAGGGCTACCGCCCAACGTCCGTCCTCACCCGTTGCCGGCGGATTGCCTCCCTGTCGCATTACAGCCACCAGGGATGCCACCTGCTGCTGTAATTCCACCACTTCCCCAGTCGCCTTCTGGAAGCTCACTTCTTCCACCTCGCCACCCCGGGAGTACCTCAGCCCAAACGTCGGCTGATCTGACCTCGCGTCGGCCCCGCTCCACCAGGCCCACACGGCCCCCTCGCTACCACTGACCTTACAGGTCACGTGATGCTCGAATGCGGCCAAGGTCTGCGTTACCACGGCATAACCTCCGTGCGTGAAATTGATCACGGTCGTGAAGTTGTCCTGCAACTCGGGATGCTCGGCCTGCCGGGAATTCGCCCGCGCAAACACCGTTGTTGGGTCACCATGGCCCGACATGTACCACTTGGCCAGGTCGATGAAGTGGATCGGCTCCTCCAAGATCCAGTTGCCGACGCGGCGGATGTCATACCGCCAACCATCCGCACCTTGGCGGTAGGGGAATCGGGAAAGCTCCACCAGCACGTACTGCGGAATGCCGACCACGCCTTCCTCGATCAACTTCTTCACTTTCCCCCACAGTTCCGACAGCCGCATCTCGTGGTCAACGGCCAGCATAAGCCCCTTGCTCCGCGCCATGCGGATCAACTCGTTCGCGTCCGCGATGGATAGAACCATCGGCTTTTCCAGAAACACGTGCTTGCCCGCCTCCATCGCGGCTCGCGCCACTTCAAAATGCAGGAAGCTCGGCACCGCCACATCGACCACATCAATGTCGGGGCGGGCCACCAATTCCCGCCAGTCCGAATGCAGAGCTGCCTTGGGATGCGCTGCATGCGCTGCCGCCAGGTTCACCTCTGCCCGGTCGGCAATGGCAGTCAACAGAGCGCCCTGCGTCTGGGCAATCGCCTTCGCGTGGTGCGCGCCCCATAACCCGTGTCCAACGAGTCCAAAACGAATGCCTTCTTGGATCATGATCTCTGCCTTGATGGTGTTTGCGGTGGGTTACGAAGTCCTCACGTCGGCAGGTCCCGCCCCTTGGTCTCCGGAGCGAACAGCAGCACGATCGCTCCCAGCAAGAGCAACAAGCCCAGGATCGTGGCCGTGTCGCCGAGCGAGATGTCCAGAGTCTTTCGCATGTATCCGCTGAGAATCAGAATTGGCGCAGCGGTGAGTCGAGCCCCGTTGAAGCAGAAGCCTCCGCCCGTGCCGCGCAAGCGTGTCGGGAACAGTTCCGGGAAGTAGACCGCATAGCCCGCATGCATTCCGGTGGTGAAGTAGCCGAAGATCGGCAGGCTGGGCCACAGCAGCCACAAAGGACCGCGCGGCAGGACTTGAAACAACAACACCGCCGAAACCACGCCGCCCAGACAGAACAGGAGGAATGTCCCTCGCCGTCCCAGCCAGTTACACAATGGTCCGCATGACAGTAGGCCGACCCCTCCTCCCACACTCACCAGGAACATACCCATCATTTCCGCGTCTTTGGGTTGCCATGCCAACTGATTGGCTTCGGCCAGTTCCCGGACCAGGTTCCAACCTTGGATGTACACGCTCCAGAATGTTGCCAGGCCCACTGTGGCCAGTGCCAACCCAACCAGCGTGTTGCGCACCAACTCGGGTGCAAACAGATCGCTCAATCGCGGTCGAGCAACGACCCTGCCCTGATCCGAAGCAGCCTTGCGCGCCTCCGTCCATTGCTCTGGTTCATGGAGTGACCGATAGACCCACACGGTTAAGAGCGCCGGTAGCACGCCGACCGCAAAAGCCCAGCGCCATCCCAGGTCGGGTTCGGGTACGATCAGTTTTCCTACCAGGACGGCCACCCAGATCCCGAGCACGCTCGAAGAATGAAAGATTGCCGCGGACCAAGCGCGTGCGTGCTTGGGGAAGACTTCGGCGACCAAGGCGCTGGCTACCGCCCATTCGCCCCCTACGCCGGCTGCCACCAGCAGGCGTAGCCCGATCAACTGCCAGGCGTTTTGCGAAAAGGCCTGAAGAAAGGTGAACATGGAATAGACGAGAATCGTCAGGATCATCGTACGAATGCGGCCAATCCGGTCGCTGAGCATGCCGAAAGCCACGCCTCCGATTGCTCCTCCAACCAGAAACGCCGCCAGGGCCATATTGTTGTAGAAGCTGACGTCGCCCTTGGTGGCCTCTGGTCCGAGGAGTTCTGGCATGGCCTCGTTCATGCACGCCACGAAGATCTGCCCTTCGAACACATCAAAGATCCACCCGAGCGATGCGATCAGCAGCACCAACCACTGATAAGTCGTTATGCCTGAATACCAGGGACGACTGATGTCTTGCGGTTCGCTCACGGCTTGGCTCCCTTGGGTGTGAGAGGAACTTCCGACGGAACAGAGGTAACACACGATCTGCAGGTCTGAGAATCACCGCCGGCCCCGGCCACAGCCCCACAGGATGCACGGCGCGAAAGCATCTCCATCCGGATCAAGAGGGCCAGGCCCCCCAGAACCAGGGCCGCTCCGAGCCACTGGGATGTTCCAAGTCGCACACCTTGCATCCACTCAACCATGGCTACAAGCACTGGGGCAGCCAGCAGCCAGGCCCGCAATCGCCAGACTTCCATCCGGTGCAGAGCGGCGTAATACAGAGGTAATGACAAGGCGGCCGTGCAGCCCAATGCGACGATCCATCCCCAGGCGGAAGGCGATCCCAGTGTGGCAACCGCACTGCGGAATTCTCCCGCCAGCAAGGCCACCGCCAGAAAACCGAAGGTGCTCAGACTGTGGTTGTAGAGTGAGACCGACTCCTCATCCATATGGCGCAAAATGCGGCGAATCAAGAACGCATTGGAGGCATAGATTGCTGCTGCCGTGACGGCCATCAGGTCGCCCAGCAGATGCAGCCCGAGATCCCGCTCGGCCACGCCTACCAGCAGCGCCATGCCGGTCAACATCAGCGGCAGCAGGGCCAACTCCTTGCCTGTGAGGCGTTCCAGCCCCAAGGCCGCCCCGATGAGCACGACGAACACCAAATCCATGCTCATCAGCATTGCCACATTGGTGGCCGTGGTGTATTGCAGGGAGCCAAACCACAGCAGGTTAATGGCAATTGACTGGGCGCTCATCACCAGCAACGGGCGTATCCTGCCCCCCGGACGCAAACGCCGCCAGCCAGCCCCTCGACTCAGGATCCATGTGCCGAGCAGGCAGACCGTGACGACGCGGGAGAAGGTCCCCGCCAACCCCACTGGCCAGAGCTGGACCGTCCCCTTCAACACCAGCGTGAACGCGGCGTGCGTTAGAATCGTCAGGATGGCGAAGAAGGCGGCAGGCATGGCGGGCGATGAACGTTGAACGATGAACGGAGGAAGCTGATCGCTGAAGGCTCTTCTACCTCTTCGGTCTTGCGAAATTCACGTAGTTCTTGGCCTCTTTGCCGGCCAGCACTGCCTCGACGTCCCGGCACACGCTGGCCACCACTCGGTGCTGGCCCTCGTGCGTGAAGGCGCCGAGGTGCGGCGTGAGGATGACGTTGTCCATCGTGTCCAACGGGCCGGGTTGCGGCGGCTCCTGGGCACGCACGTCGAGGGCCGCGCCGGCGATGCGGCCTTCCTGCAACGCTCGCACGAGCCCTGCCTCGTCGACCACCTCGCCGCGAGCGACGTTGATGAACACAGCTGTGGGTTTCATGCGGCAGAATCGATCGTAATCGAACATCGAGGCCGTTTGCCCGTTGGCCGGCAGATGGCAAGTGACCACGTCGGCCGTGGCGAGCAGCTCGTCGAGCGAAGCGGGCTGCACCGGGGTCCCCGCCAGCGAAGCACGCAACGAATCGAGGTGGCGGCTGCAGGCCAGCACGTTCATGCCGAACGCGGCGGCGCGCTGGGCCGTCAGTCGCCCGATGCGTCCGAAGCCGACGACCCCCAGCGTCTTGCCGTGCAGCTCACTGCCCACGAACTGGTAGCGGGCCCACTTCGATTGTCTCACGTTCCGATCGGCGGCGGGGATCTTCCGCGCCAGGGCCAACATCAGCCCCAGGGTCAGCTCGGCCACCGAGAGAGAATTCTGGGACGGAGTGTAGGCCACCACGACTCCGGCCCGGCTGGCCGCGGCCACGTCGACGTTATCGATTCCCGCGCCTGCCCGGGCGACAATCTGCAGACAGTCGGCCTCGTCGATCACCTCGCCGTCGACCTGCGTCTGGTTGCGCACCACCAGCGCGCGCACGCCGCGCAGGGCCCCGATCAGCTCGCGACGGTCTCTCCACAAGTCAGGCCGAAACGCCACGTCGTGGGTCGCCTTCAGCTCGTCGATCGGCGAGCCGGCAATGTTCTCAGTAATCAGGATCTCAGGCATAGCAGGACGCTGGCAGCAGGGTTCAGAAGATACATTTCTTTTGGTGGAAGACTATCGAGCCGCGCCGGCGGTCGCGGCGCGCGTCCCAACATCTGGAGGCAGATCGGGCCCGCTGGCCAGCTCATCTCGCATGCCTGGCACTCCCAGTTCGGGTGCATCCCCGAACGAAACAACTTCGTCATCTCACCCTAATTGACGCATTCGAGGTACGGAATCGTCGAGGAAGCATGGGGCAACACTCCAATCCGCTCGCCGGGTTGCAAGTCGCGCAGCGTAAGATCGACTGCCGTCTGCAGGTCCTTGATCGGGTTCAGCAACAGCCTGCGCGCCAACTGCTCGTCCATCTCCGAGCAGAACAGCATCCGCACTTGGGAAGCATTCCGAGCAATTTGATAGGCCTTGTGCGGGCCGATCCGAAAACCTTCGTCGCAGAAATGCCTGCAGACCTCATCATATGAGTTATGGCCCGACATCCACTCTTCATAGTGCGGGCTGCCCGAACCTTCGGGACAGGCGGCTACCACAATAATCGTACCGCCGCGGCGCGTGATCCGCGCAGCGTGGGCCAAGGCTTTCTGGGCCTGATAGACGTTAATGTCCTTGGGGTGGCCGCCAGGCGAGGAAACCGTAAGCCCGTACTTCCTCGACACACCCACCTGGCACGCGCGACGCGACAGGGGAACGCCGGCCTGCATCACGGCGAGCGGGTCGCCGGCCAACACATGCGCGATTTGTCGCTGGTGATTCAAGATCGCGTTGATTGCCAGGTGGATTCCCACCTTCTTTCCGATTTCCTCCACGTCCTGCCGCGCCGGGTTGAGGTCGTACTGGCCCAACTGGGAATCGGGATGCGTCATGAAGGCATGGTTTCGGTTGATGGTCTTGATCCCGGAGAGCCCGATGGCGGCTGTCTTGACGCCACCGGAATAGCCTACGAATTGGTGCGGCTCGATGTTGCCTATGACGATCTTGAAATCGGACTGCGCGTAGGCGCGGTTCGACCAGATGGGGGTGCCACTGGTGGTGTCGCCCAAATAGACCAACAGGTCGTCGTTCTCGGAATCGTGTGAAACAACCTGGTAGCGTCGCACGACTTCCTCAGGAAGAATCGACGGGAACTCGTCGCGCGCCATCGGCGGGTGGGTGCCGACAGCCACGTAGAAGCTGATCGCCGAGTCGTGAATTCCAATCGCGGCAAGACGCTCCAGCAGCGGCGGCAAGAGGTGTTCGTGCGGTACAGGGCGGGTCTTGTCGTTGACGGCGATCGCCACCGAGCGAGCGCCGGCAAAGTCACTCCATTTCACCGTTCCCGACAGGTCATTCAGCGCAGCGCGCACTGTGCCCAAGGGGTCGGCGGCTGGACGAAGTTCCGCCGCTTCAATCACATCCACGCCGATCGAGTCGGGCACGCAGGCGATCTGCCAGCCTCGCCCGTATGGAACCTTAATCTGCATGGCGGTGTCCTGACAAACGAACCGGCCGACCACCGAGGGCTCGGAAGACCGGCCCCACGGTGACGGCCGCTCATCCCCGTCCTAGGCGCTTTCGTACAAACGCGTGAGGACGAACTCCCGATGTCCGAGAGCCTCGGCACAAGTCAGGCGACCGTTCGCAGTGTGGAACATGCAGTCCAGCAACTTGTCGCCAGCCTGGTCCAAATTGATTTCCCGCCGCAGCACGCCCGAGACGTCGACATCAATGTGCTCGCTCATGGTGCGTACCGTGCGCGGGTTCGACGCCAGCTTGATCACGGGGAGGATGGGGTTGCCGATGATGTTGCCCTGGCCCGTGGGGAAGAAGTGGACCACGAATCCAGCGGCGGCGGCCAGAGTCACCATTTCAGCGGCGGCCGATGACGAATCCATGAACCACAGGCCCGGCCCGGTTGGCACCTCGGCCTTGTCCAGTGCGCCGATGACCTTGCACCGCTTGCCGATCTTCTGAATGTTGCCCAGGGCCTTCTCTTCAATCGTTGTCAAGCCGCCTTCGATGTTGCCCTTGGTCGGCTGCGAGTCGCACAGGTCGTCCACCTTGTGGTCGTCGACCACCTTGGCGTAGCGATCGAAGAAGAACTGGAACTTGGCGCGTACTTCGGGGGTGGCACAGCGGTCTGCCACCAGTTTCTCTCCGCCGGTCAGTTCGGTCGTCTCGCCGAACAGCAGCGTGCAGCCCGCGTCGTTGAGCTTGTCGAAGGCATCGCCGACCGTCGGATTTGTGGCCAGGCCGGAGGTTGTGTCGGACTCGCCGCACTTGCAGGAGACCCACAGTTCTTCGATCTTGCACTCCTGGCGTTGATTCTCGCCGGCGGCCTGGACGAACTCCTTGGCGGCGCGCGAGGCGGCACAGATAGTTGCCAGATCGCCGTGTTTTTCGATCGCGAATCCGGCGACGGGCTTTCCGGTCTTGGCAATCCCCTTGACAATGCGGTCGGTCCACACTGGCTCGATTCCAATCACCACCACGGCGGCCACGTTGGGATTGCAGCCCGTACCGATCAGGGTCGCGAAGTGCAGATCGAGGTCGGCCCCAAACTGCAGGCGTCCGTAAGGGTGCGGGATCGCCATAGTGCCCTTAATGTTGTTGGCCACGGCTTCGCAGGCAGCGTTGGACAGGTCGTCCAGTGGCAAGATGATCACGTGGTTGCGGACACCCACACGTCCATTCTCACGACGATATCCCAGGAACGTCTTCTGCATGGCTACCATCTCCGTGTCTTCAGATTGTGAACGTGGACGTGCTCGCCCTTCTGGATCGGGGCAACCACCTTGCCGATGTTCACCCCGTACTTGATCACGCTAGCGCCTGTGGCCAGGTTCGCCATGGCGATCTTGTGCCCGATCGGGATGTCGTTGAGAACCTTCATGGTGACCGTGCGGTCTTGGGCCATGACCCAGCCGGTAAGCTCTGTTCCGGCCTTGATGCCTTCCACAACGATTACGCCAACGGAATCGCCGTCCTCGTGCACCAGGAAGTCCGGTGCTTTGGCCTGCGCGCCGGCCTGACTCGCTGCCGACTGACCAGTCATATCCGCTCCTTTCGAGAAATGAGATTACTGAGTCTCTGAGTGCTTTTCGTCATCCCTGATCCGACGGTTGTCCTTCTCTCTCACCAAGCCCGGGCTCGTTTCCAGGCCGTGTGCGCGCGGAATGCCTCCGCGGCAGCCACCCCCGCCTGATCGCCCCGGGCCCGACATTGTCGCAACATCTGCTCCTCCAGCGGAGAGAAGTCGCCTTCGGTACCTCGCAGCAACTGGCTGCGATGGCAAGCGAGCATCCGTCGCTTTAACTCCACGTAGTCGCTCACGTCGATGAAGACAGCGGGCAGGAAGCCGGCCATGTTCATCGTGTCCATCCACCACAAGGCGGGCTGATAGCGCAGGGCCGCCGATTCGGTCCTATGTCCGGCCGACGTACAGAACCAGGAAGCGGCCTCGGCCAATGCGCCGGCTGCCCGGTGATCGGCGTGGTAGTCCTCCAGACTGTGGGCCAGCACCAACGTCGGCTGGAAGCGGCGGAACACTTCGACCAGCACTCTGCGCTGCTCGGGCGTGTCCATTAGTCCTCCGTCGGGCAGTTCGCCCAAATACAGTTCCGCACCCAGCATCCCGGCCGAGGCGCGCATTTCCTCACGCCGCACGTCGGCCAGGTTCGGCACCGGAGTGGAGGGCTGTCCCTTGTCACCCTGGCACAAGACCAGCATTCCAATCGCGGCCCCGGCGTCGCGCGTCCGGGCCAGGGTGCCGGCACACAGATATTCGCCGTCGTCAGGATGCGCCACGACGGCCAGGAGGCGTTCGGCGGTGAAATCGAGTCGCATGGCGGGAAGGTCGGAAAACAGAATAGTTCGGAACTGGGTACGTCAGCGCAGCCGGATGTCTGGCGGTTCAGCCACATAGTCTGCTACCGCCAACTCGGCATCAGCATGGGTACGAAGGAGCGAAGCCGGACAGGCCGCAGTCAGCGGACCGTGCAGCACGCGACGGCACACGCCCCGCTGCCAGGGCCGGTTGCAGTAGAACCGCAGACGCCGCGCTGCCAGGATCTCTTGCATGCCCACAGTCACGGCCCGACGAGGGATTACGGAAAGCTCGCCTCCCACGGTCACGGAGTTGATCGTCCGCGTTTCGCGAGTCAGGTCCAGCACGCGAGTCGGTCGGGCAGCGAACTCCTCGACGGAAACCGTTTCGCCCGGTTCCGGAGGTTCATTGAAAGCAATGTGCCCGTTGATGCCGATCCCGCCGAAACAAGCATCGACTCCGCGGCGTCCCTGAATCAGACGGCCGATCGCGCCGCAATCTTCGGGATCGGGAAAGACCCGGTTCTCCGGCCGCGGGGCCAGGGCGGGGTCGGTCAAGTCGTAGAACTTGCGGTTCATGTAACCGCGGAAGCTCAAGGGGTGATCGATATCCACCCAGCGATCCGCTTCGGTCAGGTACTCGTCCATGTTGATAAGCACCACATCGCGCCAGTCCTCGTGTTGGCGATTGATGCGTTCGGCCAGCACGGGAAACTGGTCGACCGGCCCCACCGGGACGATGAGGGTCGGCAGCCGCCCCTGGGCCCGAGCTGCCGCGACCACGTCGAGCATCGCCTGGGCCATGTCCTGGGCGATGGAGTCCATGTCGCCCAGGATACGGACACGCACAGTGGTCCCGCAGCCTAGTTCGGAGCCTGGAATGCCCAGGTACTCCGGAGTCGAGGCGTTCATTCTTGCACTCCCAGCGAGATGTGCTTGGTTTCCAGGTAGGCATCCAGTCCTTCGACGCCCAGTTCGCGCCCCCAGCCGCTCGCCTTTGCGCCGCCGAAGGGGCACTGGCTCGTCGCTGGCACAGAATCATTGATGCCGATCGTGCCCGCTTCGAGTCTCTCGGCCAATCGCCACATGCGCGACAAGTCGCGGGTGAAGGCATAGGCGGCCAGTCCGTAGCGCGTGTTGTTCGCTGCCTGAATGGCCTGTGCCTCGTCATCGAAGACGGCCACCGGGGCCACCGGCGCGAAGGTTTCCTCGCGCATGCAGAGCGACGTCGCAGGGACCTCGGCCAGGATCGTCGGTTCCAGAAAGAAGCCGCTTGGGGCGCCATCCCACTGTTTGCCGCCGCACAGCAGTTTGGCCCCATCGGCCACGGCCTGGCGCACATGCTCCAGGGCATGGTCCAAGGCGCGCTGATCGACCAAGGGGCCGATCTCAACGCCTTCCTCGAAGCCGGGGCCGACTTTGAGTGCCTTGGTCTTCGCGACCAGCTTCTCCAGGAACTGGGGATAGACGGCCCGTTGGACGTATACGCGGTTGGCGGCCACGCACGATTGGCCCGTGTTGCGAAACTTGGCGATGATCGTACCGTTGACGGCCTGATCCAGGTCGGCATCGGCGAAGACCAACAAGGGAGCGTGCCCACCCAGTTCCAACGACAGCTTTGTGATGCCGTCGGCCGCGCGCGCGATCAACTGCTGGCCGACCTCCGTGGAGCCGGTAAAGCTGATCTTGCGGCAGATGGAGTTCTGCAGCATTTCCGCGGCGATCTCCGCGGACTGGCCCGTCACAAGCTGAAACACGCCTGGAGGAACGCCGGCCTCGTGCACGGCCTCGGCAAAGGCCACGGCACACAGCGGAGTGGCGCTGGCCGGCTTGAGTACCACCGGGCAGCCGGCGGCCAGGGCTGGGGCCACCTTGCGAATGGCCAGCACCAGCGGAAAGTTCCACGGCGAGATAGCACCAACCACACCGATCGGAGTGCGCAGGACCAAGTGACGCTTGCCTGGCACCTGGTTCGGCACCACCCGACCATACGCGCGCCCAGCCTCACCGGCAAACCACCGTAAGTGGTCGATAGTCATAGCCATCTCGCCGCGGCTTTGCGGTAAGGGCTTGCCATTTTCCAGGGTGATGGTTCGGGCAATCTCCTCGCTACGACGAGCCAGGACGTCGGTAATCCGCGTCAAGTACATGCCGCGTTCCCGGCCAGGCAAGGCGCGCCATGCCGGCCACGCGGCCTGCGCATCGGCCAAGGCCTTGGCGACCCCCGCGCGATCGATCGTCGCCACCTGGCCGATCAACTCGCCGTTGGCCGGGTTCCTGACGTCCAAGTGGTTTTCCAGGGTGCGCCACTGCCCGTTGAGATACAGCGGTTTGATATCCATGATCCCCTTCCGATGCGGGGCCTGGCAACAAGGCGGTCGACGGTCCGCGTGTCAGGCCTCCTGATTTCGATGCTCAGAGCTGGGGCGCGAATCTAAGTCCCGTCGCGCGTTGCCAGGCGACTAGCGGTCCGATGCGGGCCACACGGAAGCAAGCGTGCAGCCTCTACCGCAATCCCAACCTCTTCTACTGCGGCACCTTCTTCCAATCCTTCAGGAAGGTCTCGATGCCGATATCGGTCAGTGGATGCTCGTACAGTTGCTTCATCACGTCGAAGCTCATCGTGCACACCGGCGCGCCGGCCAAGGCCGCTTCGAGCACATGCTCGGGATGGCGCACCGCGGCCACCAAGAGTTGTGTCTGGAACCCGTAGTGGTCGTAGATCGTCTTGATCTGCCGCACCAGATCCATCCCGATGTGTCCCACCGCGTCGAGCCGGCCCACGAAGGGGCTGATGTAGGTCGCTCCGCACTTGGCCGCCAAGAGCGCCTGCAACGGCGAAAAGGTGACGGTCACGTTGGTCTTGATCCCTTCGGCCGACAGGCATTTTACGGCCTTGAGGCCTTCGCGCATGATCGGCACCTTGATCACCACGTTGTCGGCAATTTTGGACAACTCGCGAGCCTCGCGGATGATCGTCTCGGCGTCCAGGCCGATGGTTTCCAGGCTGATCGGGCCGGGGACCAACTGGCAGATCTCCTGGTAGACCTCGCGCGCTGGACGGCCGGTCTTGGAGACGTGCGTGGGATTGGTGGTGACTCCGTCAACAATGCCCCAACTGTAAGCTTCCTTGATTTGGGTGATATCGGCCGTGTCGATGAACAGTTTCATGGGTTTCCTTTCTTCTTGGACTGTTTCTTCTGCGAGCCCAATCGCGAGGCATCCGAGGCCTTGTCGTTCTCGGGCCGCTCCCCCGCATCGCCTACCGTGCAGGGCAGGAACTTCCCATCCGCGACCTGCAATTCGATAGATTGCCTCGCAGCCTGGACATGTTGCCGAGCGAGGCGTTCGGCCTCGTCAGGCTGGTTGGCCTCAATCGCCGCCACAATCCGCAGATGTTCTTCGTGGACCTGATTGATGTCGCGGTTCGCGCGGATGAACATCCCCAGCACACGATAGGCCTCGGTCAGTCGCGTGAGAAGCTGGTTTTGCGAGGCCGCGATCATGCGGAAGTGGAATTCCCGGTCTAGAGCGCTCATAGTCTGGTAGTCGCCGTTGCGGCCGAGGTCCTGGATGCTCCGTGCCAGATCGTTCAGTACGCGCAGGTCGGCCCGGCTGGCGTTCTCGCAGCACAACCGCGCCGCCAGCCCCTCCAACATCTCGCGGATCTGATAGGCATCCAGCAACGTCTGGGCCTCCAGGCCCGTGACGAACATCCCCAGGTTGTCGATAGCCTGCACGAGGCCGCAGAACTGCAGTTCCAAGAGCGATTCGCGCACCACGCTTTGGGCGACGCCGAAACGGGCGGCCAGCTCCTGCTGCACCAGCCTCTGGCCCGGCTGGTAGTGACCCGAAAGGATTAGCTGCTGGATTCCGTCGCGAACGCGATGTCGAGCCAGAGTCGCATTGCCGACCGAATCCGCGGGCACGTTGTGCATGGACATGAGAAGACCGCAGGGGGGGGCTATCGCTTGCTAACGTTAATTATCGATAATAGCCATTCTTCGACGCTTGTCAAGCATGCCTCGCGATTTGGCGGAATGATCGGGGTGGAGGCCCCCGGCCATGCCGAGGGAACAGCGACACGCGCGTTTGCCACGCGCTGCTCCCGCTCTGTTCCTTTACGAGCAAGACACGGAGACCCGCGCCCGACGGTCATTTGCGTGGGGTGTCGGGGTTATAGATCTCTGCTTTCGCAGCGTGTTTCTGCACTTGCTGAAGGTCAGGAGTCTCGGCTGAGGCTCTCGGGGATCCATGGGATTCGGCCCGCCCACCTCGTCCGGCATGCCGCTCTGAATATGCATCGCAGATGGTTCGGTCACCACAGGCGGGAGAGTGGCCCGGTCCATTGCGAAGCTGCACGGGCACTTGCTTGCGGTGTCGGTCACCGGCACATTACAACATCTCCTGTTCAGCCTGATCGCAGGATGTTGGCGTTCTGCAATCGATGCGGTTCGCAGTAGTATCCAGCTCCAACTGGCAGGCCGCGGGAAGCTCCAGGACGATTGCGAGGGCGTTCGCGCGCTACCGGCCGGAGCCAAGAAGGCGTTCGATGTCTCCACTCCCAACCACATGCCGCAGGTGTTCCATGTCGAATGATGAACCGGACTCGAGCAACGGAGGCGGTCGTGCGCCCGAGGCAAGAGTCGAGCGTGACTGTGTCCACCTTCTACCGCAGATCCGCAGAATACGATTTGCATGCAGAACGCCTCGCCGTCATGGACCGATGTTCGAGTCGCGCGGCTCAGTCATGAAGAGGGTTCTTGCCCGTCTTGCACCGTCCCATGGGCAGCGTAATCCAGTTCAGGGCCGTCTTGGCGCGACGTCCAGGACTGCGCCAGCCGCTATGCGGTCTTGGAGCCACTCCCAAAAGGCCTCGTGTTGAGCGGCTTGAAAACGGCTGTAATCGTCGGGGGTCTGGTGGGCGAGGTTCTGCGCGGCGCCACGATCGCTCCAGGCGGAACGGACCGCATCGATGCAGCGGGTGACGTCGGCCGGGTTGGCATCGCGATCGTGCTGGGGCGAGACCACGAGGCACGGCCGCGGAGCCACCAGGCGGAGCAGGTCATCGAAGTCGTAGGGCAGTTGCGATTCCCGGCCTTGAAACAGGCCCAATTGCGGTTGCAGGGCGTGCCATTGCCAGAGGCGACGCAGGCCACCAGTGGGTTGGTCATCGCTGTCGGTGCGCATGGGCGTGAAGCCGGCGAAACAGGCCACGGCAGCGACGCGTTCGTCGAGGGCCGCGGCGTAGAGGGCCACCGTGCCACCGAGCGAATAGCCCAACAGGTAGATCCGTTTGGCGTCGATCAGCGGCAGACCCTTGAGCTGATCCTTGGAAGGCGGCGCTTCCTTGGACTGGCCGGCCAACGTGAGCAGGTCCACCGCCGCGCGCACGTCGCGGACCATCTTTCCGAGCCGCGACCAGCGCGGATAGCGCTGGTAGAAGCGGGTGCCTTCGTGGAGTCGCGAGCCGAAGCCGATCTGGTCGAAGGCTAGCACGGCCACGCCCTTTTGGGTCAGGAACTGCTGGATTCGCGGCCCAACCATATAGGCGCCGGTGTAGCCCAAGTTGTAGCTGTAGGGGTGTAGCCAGACGACGACCGGCAGCGGCCCCTTGGCATTCTTGGGATAGTACAGGTCGCCGGCCACGTACTCGCCGAAGTTCACCGCCACGCGGCCCAGCTTGTCGCCCTCCTGGCCGCGGCCGAGCATTTGTGCCACGTGTGCCGCCGTGCTGCCGTAGGTTCCGCCGGGCGTGGTTTGGCGGGGTGGTTCTGCACCCAACCCCCAGGCGATCCGTTGACGCACGTCGGCGTCGCGAGCGGGAGGCACGGGTTGCGGCTGGCGTGCCCAGGCTTCCCAGTCGAACTGATGGATCAGCACTTCGGGCGTTCCCTTTGGCGAGCGGCCAAACGCGAAGTCGAACCAATCGAGATAGGATTCAATCACCTGGGCGCACGTTTCATGCCCACCCGGTCGCCACAGGATCCGCAAGGCTTCGGGATGGCCTGTGAACCGATACACTTCGCGTGCCGCCAGATACGCCTGCTCGGCCGAAAAGGTCTGGTCGCACCCGTCGTTGTAGGCGGTGGAGATCAGGCAATGCCGGGGTGCGATCAAACCCAGGAGAGCGTGATTGTCGGTGGGCAGCTTGTTCTCGCGGCCGGTGAACCACCGCAGGCGCTGGCTGAACCAGGAGCTGGTAGTCCGGTTGCGGGTCATGAACTCGACGCTTTCGTCGAAGGCGCGCTCGCTGCCCAGGCGATAGGGAACAGCCCCTCCCACGCCGGAACTGCTGGAGATGACGGCGGTGAAGCGATCATCCATGGCGGCCGCAATCAACGATTGTTTTCCGTTGCGAGAATGGCCCGTGATCGCCACGCGTTTTGCATCCGCCTCGGGCAATGTGAGCACATAATCCAGCGCGCGGCTGGCCACCCAGGCACGACGCAGGAGGCGGGCCCAATCGGACTTGGGATAGGCGGGGAGGAACTTGTCGGACTGGTCGTCAATATCCGCACCGGGATAGACGCAGACCATATAACCCCGAGCCAGCGCGATCAGCCCCCAGCGGCGATGATTCGTCTGGGTGAACAGCACCGGGAAAGGCCCGCGCCCGTCAGGCAAGAGGATTTCCATGGTAATCGACACCTCGGGCGTGGTGGCGAATGTGAGTTCGACGACGCGCGATACGGACGCGTCCTGATATGTCTCGGCCAGGACCTTGACCTGCTTTCGCCGCGGAACATCCGGCGGAGGCGATCCCAGGAAGTACTCACACAGCAGACGGCGAAGCTCAGTCCTCCGCTCCTGCCACTGGTCGGCCGTACGCACCGATCGGCCGTCGTAGAACTCCAACAAGGGCGGCAAGCCGGCGAAAGTGCGCAAGGCATTGAAGTCGGGCGGGGCAACCTTGAAGCCTTCCTGCCACTCCGTGAACATGGGCGTCGGGGCAGCCAGCATGCGGCCAGGATCCGGCGCTGCCGCCGAACTGCGCGAGGAGTAGAGCCCCAGGACCAGAGACACGAAGACCAGCAGCGCGCGTTTCATCGAGAACTCCTTGCCTTGGCGATCAGGAACCACCGTCTGATGTCAGCCATGCCGAGATCCACAAGATGTCAACCTGGCGTCCGCGGCAGGTTTCAGGTTTCCTTGAACCAGATTTCGAGCAGGCGGCCGATGATCTGACAGCCGCGGCTGTTGGCATGCACGGCATCGCCCATGAACCAGCCACAGGTCTTTCCGCTCCCTTGGACATAGGCCCACCAGGGACCGGTCATGTCAAAGAAGGCGCATTTCTCCTCGGCGGCCACCTTCTGCAGATTGAAACGGAAGTTGCTGCTCGTGGTGTCGATCTGCGGTGTGAAGGTCCGAATGCGCTCCTCGCGCAGCGAGCCGAACACGGGCGTCAGCAGCAGGACTTCCGTATCCGGTTTCGCGGCGCGGACTTGCTGCACCACCGAGCGCACGGCCTCGGCATCGTCGCCATTGGAGATCCCGCCGATCATCAGGAGGTCCGGGTTGTGCCGCAACACATAATCCTGCACACGATTCTCCTCGCGGTAGTACTTGCAGCCGGTGGAACTCCGCAGTGAGGCGATTTTTGCGATCTTGCACTGGGGATAGTTGCGCATGAGCAGTAGTTCGAACGACGATGCCGATGTGTTTCCCATGATGCTATCGCCCAGCAGCACCATGCGTAGTTCGCCACCGTTGCGCAGCTTGTCCATGGTCTTGGGGATGTTGGTGAAGCGTCCTGCCGGCGGCTGATAGACGATCGGGTCCAGGCCTTTGTAGATCGCATCGATCCGTTCCAAGGGGCTCAGGCCGGCCAATGCGTCGACAATCGTGCCGTTGAGCAGAAAGCCGCCGAACCGCGCCATCCCGGGCGAGGCAATCTTCAGCACGAGTTCGTGCTCGGCCTTGCGGTCCAATCCCTTGGCCAGCGAGACCGGGCGCATGGTGGGGCCGCTCACATTTTTCGGCGCCGGGAGCTTCTGCCAGGGGCCGCCGTCGACGGCGTATTCGTAGTCGGCGCTGTCCTGGTCCACCACGTCGATCAGCCCGATCTCGGAGCCTTTGAACTTCAGCGATAATCTTGCGCCGGCCTGGTCGCCCACCAGCACGTGGCGAAAGGGTCCGATGGGGCTAGCTTGCCCCGGCTTCCATGTGCCGTGCCGCTGCACCTGGGCGTCCTCGTAGGCCACGATCCGGCCGTTGTCGTTGGTTTCGAAAAACAGCGGCGCGGGCAAGGGATAGCGCTGGGGCTTGGCGGGCACGGGATGGGCCGTGAGCAGCGCGTCCACGAACTGCGCCACCGCTTCGGCGTAGATCTTCGCGCCCGCGTCGGTCGGATTGACGCCGTCGGCGGAAAAGGCTGCGAACGAGATCTCGCCGCCGATGATCTTTTTGGCAGCGTACTGCGCCAGGTTCAGACTGGGAATGCCATAGTGGTCGGCGATCTGCTCACTAACCCGGATGTACTGCGGTGTCTGGCCAGCCTGATAGGCCTGGAGCATTTCGGGAGTCAGGGTGTATACGAGGATCCGGCTGTGCGTGGCCCGGTAGAGCGAGATCTGGCGGACCACTCCCTCGAGCGTGGCTTTCACCTGCTCGATGTCGGCGTGCCGGTCGTCGGCGGCGAAGTCCAGGACCGCGAGGTGGCCGCTGGCGATCACCTCGCCAAACACGGCCTGGCCGCGGCTGGTGCGAAACAGGCCGAACCAGCTTCCGCCGGGTTGAATGTGCCGCCTTTCCGACATGGTGGCGTCGGGAAAGTACTTCTTAAAGCCCTGGACCATCTGGGCCGAATAACGCAGGTTGGCGTCCTTGAGCCCCGTGCCGGCCAGCACCGAGTTACCGATGAAGAACAGGTATTGGTTGCCCACGGCGTTGGCGCGGAAGAAACACTGGCTGTTGGGAATGCCGCCCCGGATCTGGTAGAAGTCTGCGGCGAGGGTCGAGTGCGCCATCGCCACGCCGAGAAGGGCGCACGAACACGCTTGCAGCCAGGTCTTTCTTGTCATGAGTCTTCGGCCTTTGTCCTGACGTTGATGTCACCAACAGAGAATCCAAGCACGGGCGTCACTTGTGCAGCACCTGGCCAATATGCCGGACCACATCACGCCTTAGACGTGTGAAGTCATCGGCGGTCCAGGGGCAGTTGTAGAGGATCAACCGGTCGTCGGGGAGTTTCACGCTGGGGGGCAGGGCCTGGCGCAGGTCGGCCAGGAACTTTTCTGCCGCCGCGGCGGCCGGGCTGCCCCGGTGCTCTTGGATGGCCGCTTCGAGCGTGTACAGGTAGCGCGCGTCATCGATCCCCATGCGGATGCACTCCCACTGCACCGTGGGAATCGGTTCGTCGACGTCGGGATAGGCTACGTAGTCATGCGCGTGCGTGCTGCCCTCGAGGTCCTGGAAGGCACGCGAGCGCTGCCAGCGCGACTGATAGACCCAGTATCCTTGTCCATCCGCGCCGGTGCTCCAGAACCAGACCCCGGCCAGATAACGGCGGACTTCCGGCAGTTCCCGGGCCGCGTTGGTGTACCACCAGAACGCGGCGCCGGCTTCGCGCGTGGAGGCAGCCGCAGCAGGCACGCTGGCGACCGTACCGATGGCGTAGCAGCGCACATCGAGCAAGGATCCCAGGCGCGCGATGTCCTTTTCGGCCGGTGTGCAGTAGGTCCGCATCAGCTTACCTTGTCGTGCGACGCGCATGGCGTGCTCCGCGAGCGTGAGGCGATCTTCGTGGCCGAAGGGTTCGTCCACGGGATAGAACAGAAGCTCCTGGCCGCCAACCTCGTCCTGCACCTGGCGCGCGCGGCGGAGCAGGTCGGCCAAGATGGCATTCCACTGGTCCGAGCCTTCGGGCGCCGCGATGCCCTTCAACAAGCCGCTGGGATGCCAGGGGATTGGGCGGGTGAATCCCGCCTCTTTGGCCAAGCGCAGCACGCGGCGCAGGGGCTCGGGATCGAACTCGGACTTGCCTCCCGCCAGGGGCCGCCAGGTTCCCACCAGGTCGGAAGCGAGGGAGTTCATTCCATGCTCGCGCATGTCGCGAAGGAGGGGCGCGATTTGTTTGTCGCTCAGGTCGCCGAGGATCGAGTACATGAAGAAGGTCTTCGCGGCCGGCGTCTGCAGCGAGAAGGGCAATACGGCCAGTTCCAGCTCTGCTGTGGCCGGAGTCACGCCATCGGCCGAGAACTGCAGTCGTCCGCGGTACTTGCCCGGCAGAGCTAGCCGCGGGACTTTGACCGTGATCCAGTACTGGCGCGTGGTGCCCTCAGCGGCACACACGGCGGGCTGCCGATCCTGCTTTTCCAGCAACTCGGGAATGACCTGCACCTTGCCCCGGCCCTCGGGCGTCTTGTCGATCTGCGGCCAGCAGCGCACCACGCGCAGATCCAAGGCTGCCGCGGTGATGCGACTGCCGTCCGGCCCTTCCAGGTCGGTGGAGGCAAGGCGCATGTTGAACAGGGGGCGTAGCGGCACCACGCCCAGCGTCGCCGCAACGGCTTCGCCCGGCGTGGCCTGCAGGGCCAATGGCTGGGCGACCTGTTCGGCTGCAGGCCGGGTGGTGGGATAGACGCGCGTGACGGGGTGATTGGCGAAGAGCACATATCCGCGTGCGCGGTCTGCGGCCGAGACGGGAGTCGGGGCAGGATCCGGCAAGGGGACCATCTTGCGTTTGTCCATCCATTCCGGGGAGCCGAGGGCCAACTCCGCTTCCAGGCGCTCGGCCTCAGCGAGCAGACCGTTCAGGTTCGATTCGGGGGCGACCAGGAGGGCATTCAGCAGCCAGGGCCCGGCGCCGCGGAAGGCGAGTTCGACGCCGTTCTTGCCGGCTTCGATACGGAAGCGCCGCGTCTCCCACGCGCCCGGACAGACCGTGACCAAGTCCGGGCCGAGCGGCGCGCCGGAGACTTCGACGTGGAAGGGGCGCACGGGCAAGACGAAGTCGGCGGCGAACAGGGCCGCGACGTAGCGGCCCGGCGGCAGGTCCAGACGCAGGCGGCCCGGCGCATCCCAACCGGCGACGAAGCCGCGTGCAAAGGGGGCGCCGCCGCGACGGTCGCAGTCCACGCGGCGGCCTTCGGCCGTCCAGCCCAGGCCATGTTCGGGCGTGTAGGAGAGGGCGGCGTCGACCGTCAGCCAGCCCGGCGGCAACGCCGTCTCGCGCCGGCCAAATCCGATGCGCAGCAAGGACGCATTACGATCCAGGCGCACGGCAGCAGAGTCGGCGCGGACTGCGTCGGCTTGAGCGTTCAAGACCTCCACCTCGTACAGGCGGACCGAGCTGTCCTTTTCGAACCACAGGCGCACTCGTTGGGAGGTCACGTCCGGGAAGCGGCAGCGCACGATTCCCGCGGCCGCGTCGCTGAATTCCCAATCCAGCGCGGACTTGCCGGTGGATCGCGGGGTGGTTGCCATTTCCGCCACCGGCGTCCACGCGATCCCGTCCCAGCATTCCACACGGCAGGACTTGACCGAGGACTGATCGTAGACGTAGAGCACGACCGTGTTGAAACGTTCTGGCTTTCGAAACTTCACTTCCAGCCAATGCGGCGGTTTGGATTTGAAGGCGCTGCACCAGTAGCCGTCGCCGATCTTGCCGTCGATCACGCTGCGTGCCGTATGATCCTTGCCGCGCAAGCGGCCCACCTCGCTGCTGAAGGTCAGCGTCGCACCGTTCGCGGCAGCGGCGAGATTGCGCGGACTTTCGGAAGCGAGGACCGGGATTGGCAGCGCCAGCGATCCAATCCAGCACAGGCTGACAAACAAGGCGGCAGGGGGCAGCCCGAAACAGCGATGGTCGGTCATGGTTCAGTATCCTTGATCCTTGTGCGCGATTGTCCGGCTCTACTGGATGTCAGAAGAGGAATCCCGTAGCTGTCGGCGCCGTTGCCGTGGAAAGCCGCCTTCTTAATGGTTGGGCGCACGGCACTGCCTACGTGAGACGCGAGAGACGTGTGTTCATTTTCCGGGCTGGAGTGGCCAACTGCAAGCCTGCCTGACCACGAATCTCGAATCTCGGCTTTGCGCCAGGTACACCGCAGCAGACCAATCGGCAACGCGATATTGCGGACGGCTGCCGGGAGTGTTATCGTGGAGTTGTCACACTTGCCTCGGTCATCTCCTGCCACGCGGCCTGCGCGAGGATCCCCCGGCGATGCAGCCAAGGTGAATGGGTTGTGCGAGCCGAGGCAAAGCCCTGTTTTCACTTTTAGCGGAGGATCCTTGCCACCATGAAGCGCACTCTTTCTCTTGTTGCGTTGGCCCTGGCCTTTGCCGCGCCTTGCCTTGCGGCGGAACCGTCTTCGGGCGGTCTGCGCGCCGGGGCGGCGGCCGTGGATATCACGCCCAAGGAGTTTCCGGTGAGCGTGCCGGGCCTGTTCACGGCCAGAAAGGCCGACAAGGCACACGATCCACTGCACGCTCGGGCTGTGGTATTGGAGAACGGAACAACCACGATGGCCCTGGTCCTGGTGGACAGCATCGGAGTGCCCCAGGAGGCCCTGGACGAAGCCAAGGCGATGGCGGCGAAGAAATGCGGCATGGCCACGGAGAAGATGCTCGTGGCCGCGACCCATACGCACACCGGCCCGCCTTCCAGTGTCAAGACCGGCCCCGCCCCGGAGGTTGCCTACCGCCAGCTTCTCATCGCGGGGATTGCCGAGGCGATCGTGCGAGCGCACGCGGCCTTGCGTCCGGCCGCGGTGGGCGCGGCGGTCGAGGCCATGCCGGAGGAGGTCTATAACCGCCGTTGGTTCCTCAAGCCCGGCAAGATGCCACCCAATCCGTTTGGCGAATACGACCAGGTGAAGATGAATCCGACTCGGAGTCCCGACGTGCTGGACCGTCCGGCGGGCCCGACCGATCCGGACTTGACGATCCTCTCGGTGCATGACGCGAAGTCGGGCCAGCCGCTGGCGTTGGTCGCCAACTACACGCTGCACTATGTGGGCGGTGTGCCGGAGGGAGAGCTTTCGGCCGACTATTTTGGGGAGTTTGCGCGCGTGATGAAGCTGCGTGCCGGCGGTGGCGACGATTTCGTAGCCATGATGTTCAACGGCGCGCAGGGGGACGCGATCAACCGGCCTTTCCTTACGCCGCTGCCTGTGTGCAAGCCTTTCGAGCGGATCCAGATCGTGGCTGGCAAGGCAGCGGACGCCGCGATGCGTGCCCATGCCAGCATCGCCACGCACCAGCAGGACGTACGTCTGGCCATGGTACAGCGTGCGCTGACCCTGAAGACGCGGCGCCCCACGGCCGAGCAGATTGCCTGGGCCAACAAGGTGCTGGCGATCACGGACCAGGCCGAGCGTGACAAGCTTCCGCGCCTGGCCGAGGCCTACGCGCGGCGCGTGCTGGGGATGGTGAAGAACCCGGAGACGGTGACCGTGCTCCTGCAGGCCCTGCAGGTCGGAGAGTTGGCGATTTGCACGATCCCCTTTGAGGCGTTCGTGGAAATCGGCCTGGAATTGAAACAGCGCAGCCCCTTCGCGCGCACGATGGTCATCGGACTGGCCAACGGCACCAACGGCTATCTGCCTACGCCCGAACAGCACAAGCTGGGCGGCTATGAAACCTGGCTGAGCACCAACCGCGTGCAGAAGGACGCCTCGGTGCTGATCGTGAAGGAGCTCGTCGAGATGCTCAA
>CALARR010000407.1 GCA_937889015.1 uncultured Planctomycetales bacterium
CCCTGCCCAAACCACTCGCCCGAAGATCTGCGCCACGCCTACCACTACATGTTCTACCAAGGCTGCAAGATCCTCATGAGCGAGTCCCGGAACTTCTACGACAAGCAGGGACAACTGACCTCGCTCGGCCGAGTCGTACGCGATTTCCAGGTCTTCCTCCAGAAGCATCCCGTCACCGAAGCGCCGCTGGCCGAAGTAGCCGTGGTGCGAGGCCTGGGCGAGGGCTGGCAAAGCGGTTACGCCTACGACGCGCGCAGCGCCTCGCTCAAGAGCCGGCGGGACGCCTTTGCCTGCGGCGAGCCGCCCATGAGCGACTGGGGGCCCAATGCGCGCTATCGCGACTGGGAACTCCTGGAGCTTTTCTTTCCCGATTTCGGCCAATGGGGGCTGAGCACGCGCTACTACACCGGCACGCCCTACGGCCAGATCGACATCATCTCGGCTCTCGCCCCGGCCGAAGGCCTGGCCCGATACCGCCTGCTGCTCTTCCTTGGCGTCAACGTGATGACGCCCGAACTGCGCGAGAAGCTCAAGACCTACGTGGACCAGGGCGGTATCCTCATCATGAACGGCCAACAACTGCGCGACGTCGCCGGCCGTCTGGACGCGCTGGCCGCCAAGGATTTGTTCGGCGTGCAACTCGTTTCGGATGAGTTGCCCAAGGACCAGTGGCTCGTGCGTCACCGCTCGGGCCGGGGGCAGGCCTTGCTGACCACCACCTGCTGGCACTGGACCGCCCCGCGCGACGAGTTCCGCGCCGTGCTCGACGAAGCCCTCGCCGGCCTCGGCCGGCACCTGGCGATTTCACCCCACAACGCGCACATCGAGACCTTTGTCTGCCCCATGCAACAGGGCGCCTTCTCGCTCTGCTTCTTCAACCATCAGGACGTGCACCGGCGCCGGCCCTACTACCGCCAACTGCATCCGGTTCGCGAGACGCCCGTGCCCACGGTTGCCGGAAAACGCATTCCGTTCGGCCCCGCAGAGGAGCGCAAGTCCGCGAGCTTCGTCTTTCCGCCGCAGGACTTCACGGCGGCGGACGAGATCAAGATCGCTTTTCACGCCGAGGGGCCCAAACCTGGCGGCACCGGCACCCTGGTCTTTGTCGATCGTCACGGCAAGCGTGCGGGGCGCAAAGGGGCGATCTTCCGGCCGTTCTTGTGCCAGCGGCGCGAGGGACGCGATGGCATGATCGAAGGCGTGTACGAGAAATACCTCTCCATCCGCGACTTTGGTGAATGGATCAGCCGCGACAAGATCGACTGGACGGCCGTAACGCAGATGGAGATCACCTTGCTTCGCGAAGAGCCTGGTGAAAGCCTGGACTTTGCCTTGTGCCTGGATGATCTGCGGTTGGTCGATACACTGATCAACGCCCCGCGGAAGACCGTTGCGCGGACGATCACCCCTTATGCCGGCAAGGCCACGGTAGATCTCGCCAAACTCGGGCTGAGCGATGTCCGCGATCTGCGGATCTACCGCTTGAACGAGGAGGTTCAACCGCATGAAGTGTCGGTAAACCGCAACGGCGACCGTATGGACTTCGATCTCGACCTGCGCGGCGAGTGGCAGGAGTACATCCTGGCCCGGCCGACGGCCGTCCCCATGCTGTTTCCCACCGGCACAGACGGTCACCGCACCCCTTGAGCATGCTCCGATCAACTTTCGCAGAGTTTGCACAACTGAGATGAGGAGCCACCGCATGAACCGTTTCCTGACGTTGACCGTGGCCGCCTGGCTTGCAGTGCTGGACGCCGCGCCGGCCGCCGAATCGGCGGCGCCGTTGGTGGTGGAGAACCAGGCCCTCCGACTGGAAATCCAACGCACGCCGGCGCCGTTTGTCGAACGCCTGGTGCACAAGGCCAGCGGCCAGGCCGTAATCGCGGGGCCTGCTTCCAAGAGCCTATCCGAGAACCGTCACAGCCACGTCGGGCGGCCCAGCGAGACTGAGCTGCCGACAGGTTCCAGGACCGGCTCTAAAAGCCTCTTCACGCTGGTGATCGAGAAGGAGGACGGATCCCAACAGACGATCGACAGCGCCGCGGCCGGCCGATCCACCGCCGAACTGCTCGACAGCCCCGCCGGCAAGAAAGCCGTGCTGCGGTATGAACAATTCCCGGGCCAGGACCTCTCGGCCGAGGTGACCGTCCTTTGTCAGGATTCCGACCCGCTCACTCTGTGGTCCATCACTGTCGAGAATCGCAGAGGCCGGCGTCTGGCGACGGTCCGTTTTCCCCAGGTGACGGCTGTGCCGGCGATCGGCCAGGCCGACGATGATTGCCTCGTGCTCCCGGCCCTGCCCGGCGCGCTGATGCAGAATCCGGCTGCCAACTGGCGAAATGGCCAGAGCGTTCGACTCGCCTATCCCGGGAACCTCTCGGCCCAATTCATGACCTACCAGGACCGCACGGCCGGTGTGTACCTGGCCAGCATGGATTCGGCCGGCCATCCCTTGTCGCTGGCCGTGGCCAAGCAGGCCGAAGGTTTCCGTCTGTGGCATGAGTTCACGCCCGTCATCGAGGCAGCCCGGCCCTCCGCCGCTCCCAGCGTCCGTTGGGAGAGCCCCTACCCGGTGGCCCTGGGCGTTACCCAAGGCACCTGGTGCGATTCGGCCGACCAGTACAAACGCTGGGCCGTGCGCCAGCCTTGGTGTGCTCGGCGCCTGGCCGATCGCGATGATATTCCCGCCTGGTGGAAGGCCGGGCCGGCCGTTCACGTCTGCGAGGTTCGCACCTACGACAACCAACGCACCTGCAACGGGTCGTTCTATCCCAAGCTCGTGGAGCACATGCGCGCCTTGCGCGCGAAGATCGATGGACCGGTCGTGGCCATGCTCGCTGGATGGGAGAATCACCGCCGCTGGACCGCCGGCGAGTACTTTCCCATCTTCGACGCGGAAGATGCTCGTCGCGTGATCGGGCAACTGCGCGACGAGGGCTTCCGGCCCTTCTTCTACCTGTCCGGCCTATGTTACACCTACGAGAACGAAGGCCGCGACGGCGGCCAGATCCCTTCCGCCAGCCAGTACCAGGACGCCTACGCTGTCGACCGCAAGACCGGCCAGCCGCGTCCCTTCACGCTCAACGAGTCGAACCCCTCGGGCCAATGGAAACGGCACAGCTACTCCTTCTGCCCGTCCGTCCCGCAGGCTGGCGAGTTCTTCAACTCGGTGGTCGACCAGGCCCATGCCCTGGGCGTGGACGTGCTGCAAATGGATCAGACCGTCAGCGGAGCCGGCCCCGAATGCTGGTCAACACACCACGGCCACGCGCCCGGCGTTGGCCTGTATCAAAGCCGCGCCTTCTGGGATCTGCTCGACGCCATGCGTCGCCGAGGCAAAAAGCTCTCGCCCGAGTTTATCCTCCTGCACGAAGAGCCGCACGAGCAGTTGCTGCAGCACCTCGACGGATTCCACGTGCGCGAGTACAAGGAGAAGTTCTGGTACCGTGGCTATCCGGGCGCAGTGGGCATCCCGCTCTTCTCCTATTTGTATCACGAATACGCCATCGGTTACGGCGGCGACAGCGCCGGCGTGAGCAAGGACAACAACCGCGCCAACGTGCGTGCCCACGCCGTGAACCTGGTCACCGGGCGCACGCCCGGCTGTGCGGTCTGGTCCGCGCCGCAGAACGTCGCCGACGCCCATCCCGACCAGATCGCCATGCTCCGCAACCACAGCCGGCTGCTGAAGACGCCGGCGCAGAAGTTCCTGATGCTGGGGCGCATGCTGCACCCCTACGAACTGGACGTCCCGAGCCTCGCCATTCCCATCGTCGCCAAGCAGGGCGGCACGTGGAAGCGCGAGACCCTGCCCACGCCGGCCGTGCTGACCAGTTCTTGGCAGTCGCCCGACGGGGCCATCGGCCACCTCTTCGTGAACGTCGCCGAGGACGCGCAGGCGCTGCGCGTGCGGCTGGACAGTCGTAACACGCCGGCCGCCGGATCGTACGACGCCGACGTTTATCGCTCTACGCAAGGGGAGTCGTTTAAGCCCCTGTGGAGCCACCGCCCCCTGGCCCAGGACTACGCGGCCGAGTTGGCGCCGTTGGAGTTGCTTTTCATCCGACTTCGCGTCCACGGTTCGTGAGGATCAATGAACCCAATGCCGACCACCTCGCGATTCCCTCTCCGTTCTGCTTATGCTCCGTCCCCAGCCTGAAACGCGGGACCTGACACCTTTGCTCCACAGGGAGAACCTACAATGTCCGGCGTGAAGAGATTCGTTTTGTTTGCTGTTTCGCTGTGCCTGGCCTGCCTTGCCTGGTCTTGCGTCTGCCAGGCGGAAGTCACCCCGGCCGACTACATCCGCCTGCTGGAGAAATGGATGCCCACGGCCCGGCAGTGGACGCAGCCCGTGCCAGGCCGCGACGATCTGCTCTTCTACGCCACCGGTGGACATGAGCATTGGGCCGTGCAGGCCCAGTGCACGGCCTTTTCCGCCGTCGCCATCCTGGCCACCGCCCCGGAACTCGATGAACGGTTGGCCGGCGAGACGCGCGACCAATTGCGCGCGCGAGCCCTGAAGATGCTCCGCTACGCGCTCCACACCCACAAGACTGGCGACGTGCTCTGCTCGACCGGCCAGGGCTGGGGCTATAGTTGGATCAGTAACCTGGCCCTGGAACGCATGGCGCACGCCGTCACCGCCTTGAAGCCCTGGCTTGCCGACGACGATCGGCAGCGATTGCGCAACGTGCTGCTGGGCGAATGCGATTTCCTGCTGGAGGGCTACAAGGTCGTGGGCGCGATCGACGCCTCGACCGGAAAGAACAAGCCCGAGAGCAATATCTGGAACGGTGCCGCCCTGTACCGCGCGGCCATGCTCTATCCCGACGCGCCTCGCATCGCCGAGTATCGCCAGAAGTCCACGGCCCTGCTGTTGAACGGCATTTCCATCCCCTCCGACGCCGACGGCGACACAGTCTACAACGGGCGCAAGCTCAGCCAGTGGCACGTCGGCCCCAACTACACCGAACAGTTCGCCTTAAACCATCACGGCTACATGAACCTGGGCTACATGGAGATCTGTCTGTCGAACGTGGCCATGCTCCATTTCTTCTGCCAGGCCAACGATCTGCCCATCCCGGCCGAACTCTATCACCACGTCGACAAGCTGTGGCAACTGACGAAGAGTCTGACCTTCGATGACGGGCGGCTGTGGCGGATCGGCGGCGACACGCGCATGCGCTACTGCTATTGCCAGGACTACACGCTGCCAGTATGGCCGATGATCCTGGATCACCTGGGCGACCCCGACGCGGCCCGGTTCGAGGAGGGCTGGCTCAAACTCGTGGCCAAGGAACAGGCCGGCAATCCACAAGGGGCCTTCCTCAGCGGCCGTCTGGCCAAACTGCGCGATGTCTCTCCCTTCTACTACTGCCGGCTGGAGGGGGATCGCGCGGGAAGTCTGTCGATGGGCGCCGCTTTTCGCCGCATGCTGGCCCAGAAGAAGTCCGCCGCAACCACGCGCATCGCGCCGTTGCAGGCGTGGTCCGACGAGTTCCACGGCGCGGCCATGGTGCAAGGCGCGCACCGCCGCGCCAGTTGGGTCTGGAAGTCGGGCCAGCGCCCCTGCGGTACGGTTGTCCCCGCCGATCGTTCGGACATGGTCGAGTGGCAATGGAACCTGGCGGGGCTGATCCAGGGAACCGGCTGCAGCTTCAACGCCGCGCCCAAGAAGGACCACGTCTTGCACACCTTCGAGGGCGGATTCGCCACTTGCGGCAGCTATCAGTGGACGGCCGCCAGCAATCCCGGCGAGGGCTCGACGGCCGAAGACGTGGCCCTGGCGCGCACGGCCATGGTGGCCCTGCCCGATGACGCGACGACCGTCATCCTGCAACGTGCCGACGCAAGCCGACCGATCTACATCAATCGGATCCTGGGGCTGAACTACCAGGTGCCCAACGACGTGTTCAACGACTCGCTGCGCAGCTATCGCTTCGGCGGCCGGGAACATACAATCGCTGGCGCCGGTGGCCGGGAGCTGCCGCGCCGCGAACTGCTCGACTGCGGACCGACGGTGAACGTCGCCGGACGGGTCAACGTGGGGCTGGTCTATGGGGCCCAGGGACTGTCGTTGTTCCGCCCCGGCCAGCGCAACGCCACCATGGGGCACAACATTCCCATGGCCTTCAGTGGCGACGGAGCCAGCCTGTATTGCGACGTGATCGCCGCCGGGGCTTGCGACCAGCAGCGGTTCTACCAGGCCCAAGAGCGGCTCTTCGACGTTGGCGTGGTGATCGGCATTGACTTTGAGCCCGCAGGCAAGGCGCACGGCAAGCCTGGCGATGCGATCAAAGTCGTCGAGGTGACCGGCGCGGACCAGCAGCGTTATCTGGTGGCGGCCAATCTCGACGCCCAGGCCGGCCAGACGGTGGTGACCGTTGCCGGCAACTTCAGCGTCCTCTGTGGAAAGAACGCCGTCGCCCAG
>CALARR010000408.1 GCA_937889015.1 uncultured Planctomycetales bacterium
GTGGACCGCTGCAAGCCGACGGGCACGTACTGGATCTACGATCAGTCGATCGGCTATTTGGCAGGATGGGGCGCGCATCCGCTGGATATCATGGTTTGGGGCAGCCTGGCGGATCTGTCGGGCCCGATCGAGGTCGAAGGCCGGGGCGTGATTCCCGACAAAGGGCTGTACGACTGCGTCTACAACTGGGACATGCGTCTGCGCCTGGGGCCGAACGTGAAGATGACCTTCAAACCGGGCGGAGACTCGACGAAGTTCATTGGCCCGGAGGGCTGGGTGGAAGTCCGCCGCAAGGGTCTGGACGCGGAGCCCAAGTCGCTGTTGAACCTGACGCTGGGCCCCAACGACGTACACCTCTTCGAAAGCCCTCGCCAGGACCAGAACTTCATCGATTCCATTAAGGCCGGCCGACCGGCGGTGAGCAACGTGGAAGACGCGGTGCGTTCCGACATCATCAGCCATTTGTGCGACATTGCCGTGCGGCTGGGCACCCAGACCGAGGTCGACGAGAAGACGAAACTCACCTACCGCATCGCGAAGAAGATCGTCTGGGATCCCAAGCGAGAGGTGATCGTCAACGACGCAGAGGCCACGAAGCGATTGCGGCGGGAGATGCGCGGCCCATGGACGCTGTGAGATGCGGGTGTCGTCGGCTAGTGGTCTTGTTGTGCGTGTGTCTGGCCGGCTGCTCGGGCCGGGATTCCAGCAGCACGCCGGTCGCAGGTGGGCGGCCTCGGTCGCAAACGGAAGCCTGCAGCGCGAGTCCAGATCGAGCTGCGATTGAGCGCGCGCGAGGCACGTCGCCGGTGGGGCCGGAGCGGCTCGTGGCGGCGGTGCGGCGCGTGGATGAGTTGGCCGGGCGCATGGAGTTCGACTCGGCAGGCCGCTTGCAGGGCCTGGACATGACCGGGGACCGCGTCATGCTGGGCAACGCGGACCTGGATTTGCTGGTGGCCGGACTTCCCGGCCTGGCTGCGCTGCGCGTAGCAGGCGGCGGGATCGACGACGAGGGGCTCGCCTGTTTGACGTCGCAAGAAGCGCTGCGGCACCTGGCGTTGCTGGCTGCCCAGATTTCCGACGCGGGGCTGGGACGGCTGGCCGAGATGTCCGCCCTGGAATCGCTCGATCTGCGCGGCTGCACGCGGCTTAGCACGCAAGGCCTGAGTCGCTTGGGGCGCATGCCGCGGCTGAAGGGCCTCAAGCTTCGCGGCCCGCAGATTAGCCGTGCCACACTGGAGGTGCTGGCAGGCCTGGAGCATCTGGAGAGCCTGACGCTGGAGGAGTCGTCCATTCTCGGTGAAGATCTGGCCGTGTTGGCGCGCGTGCCGCTGCGGCAACTGCACTTATTTCGCTGCATGAATATCCGCGACGAGGGGTTGGCTAGCATCAAGGCTTTCTCTGGCTTGACGGAGTTGTCGTTGCGAGACATACCCATCCAGGGCACGGGCCTAGCCTGTCTGGGTTCCATGCCGGGACTGACGGCAGTGCGGCTGAACGAGACGGGCGTGAACGACGCGGCGTTGGAGAACCTGGTTGCGTTGTCCAAGCTGGCTCGCTTGGAGCTGCGGCAGACGGCGATCAGCGACGCGGGCCTGGCCGTCGTGGGGCGAATCGCGAGTCTGACCGCACTGGACGTGGAGGACTGCGGCCTGAGCAACGAAGGGGTGTCGCATCTGGCAGGCCTGGCTCGGTTGCAGACGCTGAACCTGGCGAAGAACGCGGCGGTGGACGACGCGGCGGCGGAGACACTGCTGAAGCTGCCGGCCCTGACGCGGCTGGAGATCGCCGAGACAGGGATCAGCGACGAAGCGGCCGCCCGATTGACGAGCGCCAAGCCGAACTGCCGGGTCGTGCGGTGACGCTGGAATGGCGGCACGCACCGGTCAGGCCGACTCGCGGACGACCAGAGCCGGAGCCTGGACATGCAGATAGGGCTTCTTGCCGCAGAGGCGGGGACGTTCGATGAGCTCCGTCAGCCGCTTGACGGCACACAGGCTGGCCTGCTGGTAGTTCAGGGCCACGCTGGTCAGCGGCACAGGGGCCAGCGACTCCAGGAGGGCGTCACCGAATGCCATGACGGCGACCTCGCGCGGAATCTGGAGCCCGCGTTTCAGGAGCATGTTCATGCAGGCGACGGCGACGATTTCGTTTTCGGCGAGGATCGCCGTCGGCCGGGCTGGCAGGGAGAGGAGCTGCGCGAACTCACTGCGTTCCCAGTCACGGAAGGCGTCGGGCAGGGTGAGGACGTACTCGTCACGCAGGGGAACGCGGCGCCGCTTGTGGCTTTCGGTATAAGCTCGCCGTCGATCCTGCACCGTATGGAAGCCAGGTCGCCACTGGATGAAGGCGATTCGCTCATGTCCCTTCTCGAAGAGGTACTGCATCGCCATCCGGCCCGCGGCGAGATCGTCGTACTTGACGCAGTCCAGGGGAACGCCGGGGACAGCGTTGTCCATGATTACGATCGGGAACTTGCTGGCGGCCAGGTCGCGGAAGAGCGGGATGTTGTCGCGAAAGGGCAAGGGCGAAATGACCATGCCGTCGACGCTTCCGTCGCGCACGCGCGAGAGGTAGTCGGCCTCCAGGGCGACGTCGTATTTTGAATCCGCCAGGAGCATCTTGTAGCCCCATGCCCGGCAGTGATCGCTGACGCTCTCCGACAGTGCGGCACAGTAGGGATCGACGATGGAGCAGACTTCGAGGAGGATGCTCTGGCTGCGTCGGCGTTTGAGCCCACGGGCCAGGGCGTCGGGGCGATAGCCGGTGGTCTCGATGAGTTTGAGGATCCGCTCGCGGGTCGCGTGATGGACCTTGTCCTGGTTGTTGACCACGCGCGAGACGGTGCCGATGCACACTCCGGCCAGCCGGGCGATGTCGCGGATCGTGGGCTTGGTCACAACCGTTCTTCCTCGGGGGCACACGCGGCGGGCACGGCGGCGAACAGGCCGGGAGCGTCAGCAGCAGAACCGTTCGTCGATCGCAGTTACTCTTGCAACTTATAGCACACTTCGGGCTTCCGGGCCACGCAGGGGACGCGGCGGAAGGCCTGCCTCGGGTTCCGGTCGCGCGTCAAAGGGTTGTGGAGGAGAGGCTTACGGGAAGTCGGCCGGGGCCATTCGCCGGGGGCTTGCAATCCCCACATCATAACGTTATCATCGCGGTCATAACGTTATTATTCTAGGCTCCCACCGCGGCCGCGGCAACCCCGGGCCGAGGTTCTTCCGGGCAGCGCGGCACGATCGCGGCGGACCTTTACCGATCCCCGGCTGAATCCTGGATGAGGCGCCGCGGGCCGCGTGCGGCTTAGCAACCCAAGGAGTTTCGAGCACCGCCTGTGACCTGCCAGGGGCCGCAGGCGAAGACTGACCGCCGGCGGTGCGAGCGAAGGAGCTTATCCGATGCGCAGGCGTGATTTGATCCGGCGTCTGGTCGCGGGACAAGCCGTGGAACGCTGCGGGTTCTGGCTGGGCAATCCCCATCCCGACACCTGGCCGATCCTGCACCGCCATTTCGGAACCGCCGCGGAGGAGCCGCTGCGCCAGTCGCTGGACGACGACGTGCGCTGGGTTTGCCCCCAGTTCTATTCGTCCGCCTACCAGGACCCGGATGGCCGGGAGTTGTTCGACGCGGGCCTCGATCGCGTGAAGCACATCCGGCCGCCGCTGGCGGATTGCGAGACGGTAGCCGAGGTCGAGCAGTTCCCCTGGCCGAAAGCGGAATACCTGAACTTCGACGCTTGCCTGAGCGACCTGCGGCAGTTGGGAGACGTGTACCGGTTGAGCGGATTGTGGACCTGTTTCTACCACAACCTGGCCGACCTGTTCGGGATGGAAGAGTACCTGGTAAAGATGCACACGCATCCCGAGGTCGTGCTGGCGGCGACCGAGGAGGTATGCGCGTTCTACTACGAGGCGAACGAGCGGTTCTTCGCGGCGGCCGGCGACCTGGTGGACGGGTTCTTCTTCGGCAACGATTTTGGCACGCAGCAGAGCCTGATCTGCGGACCGCGGCAATTCGAGCAGTTCATCATGCCCTGGTTCCGCAGGTTCACGGAGCAGGGGCATCGGCACGGATACCAGGTCGTGCTGCATTCGTGCGGCTCGGTGTTTCGCGTGATCGACTGCCTGATCGAGGCGGGTGTGGATTGCCTGCACCCATTGCAGGCCCGCGCGCGCGACATGCAGGCCGAAAACCTCGCGGCGAAGTTCAAAGGGCGCCTGGCGTTTTTGGGCGGGATCGACGTGCAGGAGCTGCTCACGCGAGGTTCCGCGGAGGAGGTGCGGGCGGACGTGCGGCGGGTGAAGCGGCTTTTGGGCCCGAACCTGATCGTCAGCCCGAGCCACGAGGCGATTCTGCCCAACGTGCCGCCGGAGAACGTGGCGGCCATGGCCGAGGCTGTTCGCGAAATGCAAGATCCCGCATGAGTTTTTCGCCAGGGAGCTGATTCCGGACGGGCTACAGGCAGCCCCCCCGAAACCCATCGCGACGACAGGAGACCTGCTGGATGAAAGCGCGCCCCCCACTCCTCTTGGACCCGTTCCTGACGTGCGCGGCGATCCTGGGAATCGCGTGGCTAAGCTCGTGGGGCCATCTCTGGGCCGGCGAGGCCGCACAATTCACGCCGCTGTTGCCGATCGCGGCGCCCAAGATCGTTGCCGCGGCGGAAGCGTTCGACGGGAGGTTTGCC